>CAIUKZ010000075.1 GCA_903899865.1 uncultured Bacteroidales bacterium
AGCAGTAGCCTTTGGACCATCTTTGGGGATGTTCAATCCATAAAGATGCCAGCCCTCATCTATTTTGGCTTTCAGCCTAACTTCTCCGCTAGTAGCAGAAGTAGATTTGAGTTCAATTTTCCATTTGATAGGTTCGAATATCTGAGCACTCAAGCCTGAAAATGTAAAAATAGTACTTAGAATAACAAATAACAGTCTATTCATACTTATCGATTTTTTTGAACTAACATTTTGTAAATTACTCAGATTGGTTTCACAATCTTGATTAACTTCCTGATTATTAATTATTAATTTTTAATTATTAATTATCTTATCTCGTCAACATAAATTTAAAGCTTATACCAAAATTGGTGGTTGACACCGGAAATGACGAAGAAATAAGAGGTGTAGTGGCTTGGCGATCAAAAAACAGTTGGATGTTCATCTTTGAGCTAAACACATAGTCTGCCATTACCTTCAATGAAAAGACTTTACTCCCCATGGAGGGTTGTGTCAAATCTTCTTCTAATTTTCTAATCAAGGTTTTAATGTCTTTAATAGATAAATCGGCACTTATTTTCAAATCATTTTTTACTTGAGTTTGCTTGTTAGATTTCAATTTCAGAATCACATTAAAGTCTTTCAAAATGTAACCAGCTCCTACAACATATTCATCCGTTGAACCTTCGATGAGCTGAAGACTCGTTACATTTAATGCCATATTCCTTTGCTTTCTCCATTCAAGCTTTGTGGTTACACTGTTTTTCAAAACTGTATTCACTCCAAAAAGTGGACTAAACTGTTCGGTAAGACTCACTGAAGCGAAAGAAAATGGAGAAGAAACCAATGGAATGTTGGTTACATTTTGCCTGATAAATCCAAGAGCAGTATTGTCTTCATCATTTATGGGTGACCAATTTTGGAAAGAGGTATAGCCACCAATGCCATACTTACAGGTATAAGCATGTGTAAAAGTTACCGTTTTGAAGTGCTCTTTGACCCATGTGATTCTTGAAAATCCATCATAACTAATTCTCCAGTTGGGTAATATACTCATAATATCTAAGAAAGGGTTGGTAGATATCTTCCTCGGATCTTGACCCGTATAGGCAGCTAAAAATGCAGGTATCAAGACATCAATAGATTTTGTATTGTACCCCGAGATATTTGAATCGAAAGATTTATCACCAAGCTTTGTACCTACATATTCAGCATTCATTCTACTTGCAATTATTTGTCTATAACTCTTAAAATCATTAAATGGTTTAGAAGCATAATCGGTTTTTGCAGAACCTATGGGCAAAAATGCGGTCTTTAAAGCTATCTGAGTGATGTTGTAACTACCTGTGTAACTAGTAGGATGATTATTTTTTTCGGTATTTTGAATAGAATTATTGGTAGCCTCATATCTTTTGGCATTCAAATCAATTTTGAACCCTGGTATAGGTTCAATATTTGCCTTCATGTCCAAGTCCGAAGTAAAAGCAGTAGTAATAGGTGTAACTATATTTGAGTCTCGATACAATACTTTATCATCAACCATCTTATCCAACGAACTTCTTAAATTTGGGTCTTGCACACCGAAAGTAAACAAATAGCCCGGTGACATCTTACCTTCTATACTTCCCTGTCCCAAAAATCCAGGTACACCCATAAAACCAGGAAGCGTTGTACTGTTGGACTGACGATAGGTGATGGAAGCTCTTCGCACCATCATTACCATACGAGCCATAATATCTAAAGTTACTTTTGCAACCGACTCTTTGTCTGGATCCTGAGTAACCATGGTAATGAGTAGCGTGTCTGTATTTACCTTCGATGTGATGTCCATAGAGTTTCCATTGATGATTTTGTAGGATGGTTTGAACTCTTTTCCAGACTTATCAATAATGGTCACTTTCATTTTATCAGAACCCAACTTGTGCTCCACTGTCAGGGGTAAATCTTTGATTAGAACAATTTTTTTGGAGAATGTCTTGGATTCAAATTTCTGAGGATTACCATTTTTTGGTCCAAACTTTTTGTTAACTTCTTTCAAATACTTGGACTTGTTATACA
>CAIUKZ010000076.1 GCA_903899865.1 uncultured Bacteroidales bacterium
AAATTATCGAAGAATTAAATTGGCTAAAGGAATCTAGTGAAAACCATCAGACAATAGATACTTATGCTAAAAAATTAAAGATTCAATTAGGAGCTCCCACTAAAGAATATAATCGGTTAAAGACCTCTTTATCAATATTTCTAACACTAGTGCAAATTTTGAATAAACCCGATTCAAGATATGATGCATTTTTTGCAAATATTTTAGGGGCTAAATATGATAAACTACCTGATAACGTTTCTGTTTTGTCTTGGAATTATGATTGTCAATTTGAACTTGCATATAAAGAATACAGCCAATCTAAGCACTTGAATGATTTGTGGAACGAACTAAACATTTCAAGTAAAACGACTGAAAATGAAATGGATAGAGCTATTATGCCATTTTCGATTACAAAACTTAATGGAACAGCATTACTATACAAAACTGAAATATTAAACCATTCCTCCTTTCTTGATCCTTATTACAATGAAGATAAAAATGAAAGTCAAATTGACTATATTTACAGGACTTACTTTGAAAATCTAAGTAGAAGAGAGGCTAATCATGCAATGTCCTTTGCATGGGAAAATAATACTTCTAAAAATTTTAGCGAAAAATATAGAAACATAGCCTTTGAAGCAGAATATCTTGTAATTATTGGGTATTCATTTCCATATTTTAATAGAGAAGTCGATAGAGATATTATTCAGAGGATGGTTAAACTAAAAAAGGTTTATATACAAGATCCTTATTGTAAAGATGTAAAAGAGAGTTTCGAAGCTGCTCTTTCAGAAGAACAACTAGAAAAAGTGGAAAGTGGTCAAATTAAAATCATCTTAAAGGAAAGCACAAAACAGTTTTTAATACCAAACGAGATGTAAACCTAACAGTTAAATAATTATTGTATCTATTTTTTCCAATTTGAAGAAACAGGAAATGGGAAGGTGAAGATAAATAAATAATGATGCGGAGTCTTACATCCATACCAATCGTTCCATTGCCGTTTTCTCTCTCACAGACAAATCCTTCAGAATGCTTGATGACTGCCTGATGTAACTGATATCCTGGTGAAGTGCAGATTGCTCAAACAGACGCGAAACTTCGCTCCACATAGCTGCTATTGCTACAAAATCGGTATAGGATGCATGAATGACATCTGACTGTAAAAGCTCGGCACTCTCTTTGAGAAAATCACGATAAAGATTACGAAACAGCGCACCTCCAGTACCGGCACGCTCCATCAGCATGGCCATCATTTTGAAGTCTTTTTCTACATTTTTGCTATTCTTATACCACTTAATTACTTCTTTGGAAGTTCGCTCAATGCCTTTGTAGCCGATATTGGAAATGGGTGGATGGAGAAATTCATTGGCATTGTTCTTTATAGCTACTGAGATAGCTTGTTTTAGATCAAATGACTCACCAGTCTTGTCTAACGTATAGTACAAATTGCGTGACGACATAGCTCCCTTTTCGGATCGTGCTCGAGCAAGACTTTCCAAGGTGGTTTTGTTCAGTCCATTTTGCTGGCGGGTGTCCACCAAGTAAGCATATTGCTCATCATACCCACACAATGCCACATAGTGCCCAGCGAAGTGAAATGGTCGCTTGAAATACTCCAAATGAAAACAGTCCAGCTTCAACCCTACTGCTTTCCCATTATCCAACAATGATTTAACTTCATTCCAGGCTTTGGTTGGAGAGGAAGTTTCTTTGACAGTAAGATGCAGGTGGAGGTTACGAGCAAGGCTAGCAGTGAGCGCATCTGGCTTTACTCGCCCACCAATAAACGGCAGATCCATCACTTTGAGTTTCCAGAAGATATAGCCAAGCCCCTCTCCTAGCCCGAAAAGCATGGGCTCTGAGAGGTGAATATCCAACTGGTGCAACAATGTACCTGTAGCAGTGGTTTCGCAATGATTACCATCGAATGGCTGTAGATGTGGGATAAGCATAATACTAGTATTGGAAAACCCCTCCGGGGTTTTGTTGTTTGTTTTGACCTTGTCCCCTAGTTGCACTAGGGGTTAACATAGGTGTACACCTACGGTGTTGGGATCGCAGTGACTGTTGTTATTGGGAAATCCCTTCGGGGTTTTCTTTCACTTTTGTCTGCTTCCCCTAGTTGCACTAGGGGTTAACTCAGGTAAACACCTACGGTGTTCGGATTTGCTTTGACTTTTGTTATTGGGAAACTCTTCTGGAGTTTTGTTACTTTTTTGCCCTTGTCCCCTAGTTGTACTAGGGGTTAACGTTGGTTTACACCTACGGTGTAAGTTGCTTTCACATAAAGTTACATTATCAAGTACTGACTCTGAAGGAGTCAACCTATGTTAACCCCCAATGAAATTGGGGGACTGAGGAACTACCTAGCTACAACTCCAGAGGAGTTGCCCTCACAAATGCAAATATACAAAAAAGAGCCACCTCACAGGAGATGACTCTTCATTTTTTTTTATTATATAGACTATTCTACAATTTTCTTCATGGCAGTCATAGCAGCACGAAGTTCAGCTCCACAGATTTCGATGGAGTGATTGCGGATAGCAGCATTTACTTTTACCAATTCGAAGTTATCAACACTTGATTTAGCTGTGGCGTTGAAGTTTTTACCAATTACATTGGTGTCAATTTTCTTCATAAAATCAGCCAAAAGTGGTTTACAAGCATGGTCAAACAAGTAACAACCGTACTCTGCAGTATCAGAAATTACACGATTCATTTCAAACAACTTCTTGCGAGCAATGGTGTTGGCAATAAGTGGTGTTTCGTGCAATGACTCATAATAAGCCGATTCGTTTTTGATGCCTGAGCAAGTCATTGACTCATAAGCCAATTCCACACCAGCCTTAACGAAAGCTACCATCAACAAAGCATTGTCAAAATACTCTTGTTCAGCTATTTCTACATTGCCAGCAGGAGTTTTTTCAAATTCTGTTTCACCAGTTGCAGCACGCCAAGCAAGCAAGTTTTTGTCACCAGCAGCCCAATCTTCCATCATGATTCTTGAGAATTCACCAGACAAGATATCATCCATGTGTTTGATAAACAATGGACGCATGATGTCTTTCAATTCTTCAGTCAATTTGAAAGCTTCTACTTTAGCTACGTTTGACAGTCGATCCATCATGTTGGTGATACCACCAATTTTCAAGGCTTCAGTGATTACTTCCCATCCGTATTGTACTAGTTTAGAAGCATATCCTTTATCAATTCCTTTTTCCACCATTTTGTTGAACGAAAGGATAGATCCAGTTTGAAGCAATCCACAAAGAATTGTTTGCTCACCCATCAAGTCAGATTTTACTTCTGCTACGAATGATGAAAGAAGCACACCAGCGCGGTGTCCACCTGTACCTACACAATAAGCCTTAGCTATTTCAAGACCATCGCCATTAGGATTATTATCAGCATGTACAGCTATCAAAGTTGGTACACCAAAACCACGTAGGTATTCGGCACGAACTTCAGATGCTGGAGATTTAGGCGCAATCATCACCACAGTGATATCCTTACGGATTTGAGTTCCTTCTTCCACGATGTTGAAACCATGAGAATATGACAAACAAGCACCTTGTTTCATCAATGGCACAACAGCATTCACTACAGATGTATGTTGTTTGTCTGGAGCAAGATTGGAAACCATGTCAGCTGTAGGAATCAACTCTTCGAAAGTACCTACTTTGAAACCGTTTTCGGTAGCATTAACATAAGAAGCACGTTTGTTGTCTATCGCTTCTTGACGCAATGCATAAGAAACATCAAGACCGCTATCGCGCATGTTTTGACCTTGAGCCAATCCTTGAGCACCACAACCGATAATAACGATTTTCTTTCCAACTAGTTTTTTAACACCATCAGCGAATTCGCTGTTTGCCATAAAATCACACTTGCCCAACTCTTGAACCTTCAGGCGATGAGGAAGTGAATTGAAATAATTTGCCATTTTGTTTGAATTTTTATCTGAAAAACAAGCATTCAGCTCATCCATCAGCATTACTAATTTATTGATTATTATCTTTTTAAGTTTTCTAATTTCTTGATATTTTCGAGCATATCAGTAAGTCGCTCCACTTTTGATTTGGTGATAGCAACTCGTCCTGATCGTACAAATTGAAGTACACCCACTTTTTGACTCAATTCCTCGAATAAGTCTTGAGTTTCTTGATAATGTCCAGCCTTTTGTAACACCACAAAGTCTGGGTTCATTTCCATGATACGAATACGATGTTGGCGTATCATTTCTTCTAATGAACCTTGTGCCAATAATTTCTCAGTTGCAATTTTATATAGCGCAATTTCTTGGTGAACTAATTCATCATCCGTATTGAAATAAGCCTTCAAAATATCGATTCGTTTGTCAATCTGTTGAACCACTTTGGTGACTACATCCAAGCTTGTATTGATGGTGATAGTAAACTTATGTATTCCTTTAATTGCTGAAGGAGAGACAGATAGAGTTTCTATATTGATGGCCCTACGTGTAAAAATAATGGTGATTTGACCTAGCAAACCGACCGTATTTTCGGAGAAGACCGTTATTGTATATAATTTATTTTCCATATTAAAATGAGTAGTTACGAGGTAAAAAAGTCAAATTTAATAATAAACCTTGAAAAAAGTGTAGTTTATTTCTGAGTTAGCTTTCCAATACCATATCAGACACACATGCTCCCGCTGGAACCATTGGAAACACCATTCCCTTGGTTTCAACATTTACTACCAACAAATAAGGTTTGTCGTCTTTCAACATATCAGCTATAGCAGCATCCAATTCTTCTCGTTTATGAACTTCCGTTCCATCAATACGGTAAGCTTTTGCAATGGCAATAAAATCTGGATTTTGCATTTCGGTAAACGAATATCTTTCATCAAAAAACATTTCTTGCCATTGGCGAACCATACCCAAAAAATGATTGTTGAGAATAATCAATTTTACCCCTATTTGCTCTTGCATGATGGTTCCCAATTCTTGGATGGTCATTTGAAATCCACCGTCACCATTGAATGAACAAACCACCCTGTCTGGTGCTCCTACTTTAGCTCCCATGGCTGCTGGAATACCAAATCCCATCGTGCCCAATCCACCTGAAGTAACCATGCTTCTGCCCTGAGTAAAATTAAAATAACGTGCAGCCATCATTTGATTTTGACCTACGTCAGTTACCAAAACTGCCTTATTGTCTGTCGCTTCCGAAATTTTACGAACTACTTCGCCCATGGTTATTTCACCTTCGGTAGGATGAACCTCACGTTCGACTACTTTGTCAAATTCTAATTGACGATGAACCTCAAAGCTTGCTACCCACTGATCATGACTTGCTGCATTTACCATTGCTGTCAATGCTGGTAATGTATCCTTTGCACTACCTAACACCGGCGCATCCACCTTAATATTCTTACCTATTTCAGCTGGATCAATATCTAGATGTATGATTTTGGCTTGTTTGGCATAACGATTCAAATCACCCGTCACACGGTCATCAAAACGCATCCCAATAGCAATCAGCACATCACATTCATTGGTTTTAATATTAGGAGCTACGTTGCCATGCATGCCAAGAAAGCCCATATTTAGATGAAAATCTGTAGCCATAGCAGAGCCACCTAACAGTGTCCAAGCAGCTGGTATACCTGTTTTCTCCAAGAAAGTCTTCAATTCAGCTTCTGCACCAGCCAATGTAACTCCTTGTCCTACAAGTGCAAATGGTTTTTTAGCTGTGTCTATCAGCCTTGCTGCTTCGGCCACCTGGTCAAGACTTACATCTGGATAAGGAATATAGCTTCGAATAAATGTACAAGGTTCGTAATGAAACTCTACATCTTGAAATTGAGCATTTTTAGCAATATCCAACACCACAGGACCTGGACGACCTGTGCGTGCAATATAAAATGCACGCGCTACAGCCCATGCTATATCTTCCGCTCTCCGTATCTGATATGCCCATTTTGTAATAGGGGCTGTAATACCCACCACATCAATTTCTTGAAATGCATCAGTGCCTAGTAATGGTGCTGCTACTTGACCTGTGATGACTACCAATGGTGTGCTATCAATCATTGCATCACCTATACCTGTTATGGTATTGGTTGCACCAGGACCCGATGTAACCAAACTTACTCCTACTTTGCCCGATACACGTGCATAACCTTGTGCTGCATGCGTGGCTCCTTGTTCATGACGTGTCAAAATATGATTGATTTGACCATGAAAATCATATAATGCATCGAATACGGGCATGATAGCACCGCCTGGATAACCAAAAATTGTATCAACACCTTCACAAATGAGTGAACGTATAAATGCTTCTGAACCTTTAATTTTATTGTTATTTTCCATTTTCTTTGTAATTATTTGAGAGATGCTTAGCAATTGGATAACATTAAACTCTATTTGCTGAACTGATTTCAATCCAACAAACTATTATATTCACAATAATATGGTCAATGTCAAGTTGACAAACACAAGTAGTTAGATGGACTTAGTTACAAGGTTGATTGCGTGACAGTTATCAAATGCAACTAAAATTCATTTAATTTACTTTTTAAAATTATCTTGTAGAAATATTTTGTTTTAATAATGCTTAATGTTCAATGTGTCTTAAAACCGACATTTAATTTTCAAACATGATTACAACATTTAATTAAGCCATCAATCTATCATTCTCACAGCGCCCTTATCGGCAGAACTTACCATACTAGCATACGCTCTGAGAGCTTTGCTGACGACTCGATTTCTATCCTTTGGGGTAAAGGCTTCTTTGCCCCTAGCTATTTCAGCTTGACGGCGAAGTGCTAACTCTTCATCACTCAAGCGTACATTAATAGTACGATTAGGGATATCTATTTCAATAATATCGCCGTCCTGAACCAAACCAATATTCCCGCCTGCTGCTGCCTCTGGTGAGATGTGTCCAATTGACAAACCGGAAGTTCCTCCTGAGAAACGACCATCGGTAATTAATGCACACTCTTTACCCAGATGTTTTGACTTGATGTAAGAGGTTGGGTACAACATTTCTTGCATGCCCGGTCCTCCTTTGGGACCTTCGTGTGTAATCACTACCACATCTCCTGCCACCACTTTGCCACTAAGAATGCCCGTACAAGCAGTGTCTTGAGAAGTGAATACTTTGGCTGGTCCCGAAAATTTCCATATACTTTCATCAACTCCTGCTGTCTTAATCACACAGCCATCCAACGCAATATTACCTTTTAAGATTCCCAATCCACCATCTTTGGTATAAGCATTCGCCATATCACGAATACAACCATTAGAGCGGTCGGCATCCAAATACTCGTATTGTTCATTTTGTGACCCCATCACTAGGTTAAACTTGTGAGCAGGTGCACTTTTATAAATATCTATAGCTTCTACAATCACATCTGGACTAGTAATATCATATTTATCAATCGCCTCACCCAAAGTGTATCCATCTACTCTTGAAACGGTTGTGTCTAACAATCCACCCTTGGACAATTCAGCCAAAATACCCAAAATTCCCCCAGCACGATTCACATCCTGTATGTGATATTTTGGCGAATTCGGCGCCACTTTACATAAGCATGGCGTAGTGCGCGAAAGTGCGTCAATATCTTCCATGGTAAAATCGACTTCACCCTCGTGAGCAATGGCTAAAATGTGAAGAATGGTATTTGTAGAACCACCCATTGCAATATCCAAAGTCATTGCGTTTTTGAATGCTTCGCGTGTAGCTATCGAACGTGGCAATACTGACGCATCACCATCTCGGTAATATTTGTAGGCATTGTCAACTATCATTTGGGCTGCTTTGACAAACAATTTTGTTCTATTGGCATGTGTAGCCACTATCGTTCCATTACCTGGCAATGCCAATCCAATGGCTTCATTGAGGCAATTCATCGAATTGGCAGTAAACATGCCTGAACATGAACCACATGTAGGACAAGCTGCTTTTTCAACTTTACTCACGTGCTCGTCAGACACACTATCATCCGCAGCCTGTACCATTGCATCTACCAAATCCAAATGTTTGCCATCCAATTCGCCGGCTTCCATAGGTCCGCCTGACACAAAAATTGTAGGAATGTTCAATCGCATAGCAGCCATCAACATGCCTGGCGTAATTTTATCACAATTGCTGATACATATCATTGCATCGGCCTTGTGGGCGTTTACCATATACTCCACACTGTCAGCAATAATGTCACGCGAAGGTAACGAATAGAGCATACCATCATGTCCCATGGCAATACCATCATCTATGGCAATGGTGTTAAATTCGGCAGCAAAACAACCTAACTTCTCGATTTCGGCTTTAACCATTTGTCCAATATGATGAAGGTGTGCATGACCTGGCACGAACTGGGTAAATGAATTGACTATTGCAATGATGGGTTTTTTAAACTGCTCATCAGTCATTCCATTAGCTCTCCACAACGAGCGAGCCCCAGCCATCTTACGACCACCTGTACTTGTATTACTACGTAATTCCATAATCTAAATAATTTTCTAGTCAATAATTTATGTAAATCAGAAATTGAAAAACTGTAAGAATTAATATGCTATTCAAAGAAAAAACCTTTCTCCGTTATGGTGAGAAAGGTTTTCTGTGTTTATATTTTACTTACACTAAATTTCGTAACCATCCTCACCTCTGATTTTTGACCAAAAGTACCACGACGTTTACGAGAGAAATATGTTGTGTCTGAAATTTCATTTTCAATTTTTGTTTTGCAAAGATACCACAAGAATTTGAAAAGCCAAAAGAAATGAAAGAAAAATGTGTGATTTTTAGTATCAATCATTATTATTTGCACAGCTTTACTATTAAAAAACATTATTCGTCTTATTTTTATGAAGAGTTTAAACAATATTCACAACAAAATTGTAGTACATTTGTATTTTAGTTTCTATTATAATGGCGAAAAAAGATTACGTTTATCTTAATAACATAGACTCCCCTGCTGATTTAAAAGCAATTAACAAAGAACATCTTACCGAGGTCTGTAATGAACTTAGGCAATTTATCATTGATGAAGTTTCTAAAAATCCTGGACATCTTGGTTCAAGTCTGGGAGTTGTAGAACTCACGGTAGCTCTTCATTACGTATTTAACACTCCATACGACAGAATTGTTTGGGATGTTGGACATCAAGCTTATGCCCACAAAATACTAACAGGAAGAAGAGACCTTTTTCACACCAACAGAAAATTTAAAGGCCTTTGCGGGTTTCCTACTCCGACAGAAAGTGAATACGATTCCTTTGGAGTAGGGCATTCATCCACTTCTATATCAGCAGGATTGGGCATGGCAGTTGCATCATTGCTAAATGAAGACAACAGACAAGTAGTGGCAGTCATTGGCGATGGAGCCATGACAGGCGGACTGGCATTTGAGGGTTTGAATAACGCTTCGATGAGCAAAAACAACCTCCTAATCATTCTCAATGACAATCAAATGGCTATTGACCCGATAAGGGGCGGATTCACACAATACTTAGTGGATATTACCACATCTAGAACCTACAATAAGATTCGCTACAAAGCATATAATTTTTTGAAGAAATGGAATTTTATTACCGAAGATAGCAAAGGAGATATTATCCAATTCAATAATAGTATCAAAGCCACTCTCACCAAACAGCACAATATATTTGAAGGATTAAACATTCGATATTTTGGACCTATAGATGGACACGATGTGGATACGTTGGTAAGAATTCTTGATGAGATAAAAAACTTCGAAGGACCCAAAGTAATTCATTGCATCACAAAAAAAGGCAAAGGCTATGAACCTGCCGAAAAGTCTGTTACTGAGTGGCATGCACCTGGAAAATTTGATGTTGAAACAGGTGAACGAAACACCTCCTCCAATCAAACTGCAACTGCACCTTTGTTTCAGGATGTGTTTGGAGAAACACTCCTTGAATTAGCTAAAACAAACCCAAAGATTGTAGCCATTACACCAGCTATGC
>CAIUKZ010000077.1 GCA_903899865.1 uncultured Bacteroidales bacterium
CTGTTCTTCTCAAAGGCATCCATAATGCTTAGCCAGCAAGTGCATACTTGCTCGTTATTTGGTGTTGTAAAAGTGTATTGTACTGAAATAGGTTTACAAGTGTACTCTCTCTCTCTCTCTCTCTCTCTCTCTCTAGTAAAATTAAATCATCTACCAACTTTGAGTTGTTAAATAATTGAAACAGAGGGTTGTATTTAAGAGAAGAAGTATTCATTTGGCGCTTGGCTGTTCGAGTGTTTTTGTTAATTTAATGTAAATTAAGCTTTTAGATGTCAATAATCCATGTAATTCTCCGATTTCGAGTACAAAAGTAATTAAATTTTCAAAATCAAGCAATGATGGGTGTGTTTGTAATAGGAATTTAATCTATGTGAAAAATTGATTACGGTTGGATGGTTTTTGGTTGGATTACATTTGAAAGAAGATACGAAGTACTTGCTGATTAAATTCTTAATCTGTTGGACTAGAAGATTACCCACTACCATCGACACGGTTCGGTCGAGTAAGGCTCTCTCATGGCTAACAACCACTCAGTCCTCTTATAGCAACATCGAAATTCAACCAACTCATTTTAGCAAATATTTAACGAACTATTGAATTAAGGAATTACAAACAACAACCAACATTAACCTATTGATAAACAACAACTTCTGCTTGTTATACCGCTTACACAAACAATATAGTCTAATTTCGACTTCGTCTCATCGATACTATTTGTTTGAAGCAACGGCATTAACAACAGCAGACATAAAAATGACTTTGGGTCATTTTATATACACAGTTGGTATTACATTTCACTGTAGTAACGGGGATTGTGTTTAAGAAAAAAGCGGCTCCATCCGATAGTCGAATGAAGCCGCACTTTGTATTAGTATCAACCGATAGATTTCGATTGGTATAGGATAAGTCAATTTGTTCTACTATTATTTTTTCAACAGCACTTCGTTGATGGCTTTTACCATTGCGTCCTTGGGTAATGCACCTTGAGCCATCTGAGGTTTACCATTCATGGGGCAAAACAAAAGTGAAGGGATGCTTCTGATGCCGAACGCACCTGCCAAATCTTGTTCGGCTCCTGTGTCAACTTTGTAGATGTATATCTGTCCGTTGTATTCTTTGGCAAGCTCTTCGAGTATGGGTGCTATCATTTTACACGGTCCACACCAGGTGGCGTAAAAGTCAATGATGCAAGGTTTGTCGCCCAGATATTTCCATTCGTTTGGCTCTTTTTCGTAATTGGCTACTTTGCTAAGAAACTCAGCTTTGGTCAAATGTATGGTACCCATTTTTGCTTCTGTTTTCGGTTCTGCTTTGGGCTCTGCTTTTGGAGCTGGCTTTGGCGTAGTCGCAGTGGTGGTCGTCTTCACTTGTGCAGGAGCTGTTTTCGCTTTTTTCTTCTGCGCCACCACCGTGAGTGACAATAATGTTAGCGCGCTTGAAAGGATGATTGTTTTTGTCATATTCTTATTTGCGGTTGATTGATATTATTTTTTGGAATTTATACGTAATTTTGAATTTGGATGAAAAACACCACTCCTACCTCATTTTTACCTTACACCTGTTAAAGTGCACATCCCCAAATAGAGGGTTCATCGCTGACAGGAGCTGTATTTATCTCTACAAATCCTAACCGCAACAGCTCATGGGCTATTTCTTCACGGCTTACTTCATCGGTATGACTAACGGTAATTACCCCGTTTATTGTGTCAACATCCCCACCATAAACGCCTCGCAGCGTACTCAATGATTTTAAAACCAGGTTGGTGCATGAGTTACATTGGGTTTTTCTGATTTTGAATACACTATCCATAAGTCATAATCTTTCTTTGCGTTTAAACATGTCAAATAGTAGGTATCCCAACAAACTACCATATCCGATGCTAATATACGGATTTGAACTGATAGGACAAGTGCCTGAGGCACACCCTATGTAAAAATAGTACAAAAATCCACCTATACCGCCAATTATCATCCCTGATATTACGAGTATATGTTTTTTTAGAAATGTATTCATATCTCTATGCAATTACAGCTGTTGATGCAATCTATTATTTGTATTATTTGTTTGTTTTTCAATGAATAATAACAGTTTTTCCCTTCTTTTCGATAGTTGAGTATGCCCTTGGCTCTCATGTCGGTAAGGTGGTGAGAAAGCAATGATTGTTCGCATTGTAGTCGCTCGCCTATTTGTGATACATTCAGTTCTTCATCCTTTGAAAGTAAATGGATAATACACAACCGTGTGCCATGTGCTATCGCTTTCAAGGTGTAAGCTGCTTTTTCCATGTTGTTGCTTGCTTGGTTGTTTTGCATGGTTGTTTTTAGTTGCACAAATATATGAACATGCATTCATATATCCAAATTAATGTACAAGTATTTTAAAAAATGGTTTAAAATCAAAAAAAACGTCGAGTTGGAAGTCAATTTGTCCCCTCGTTTTAAAGAAATGAAGTATCTTTGTGTGCCAAAAAATAAAATGATGAGTGATTCGAATACCAAAATAACATCCGATTTTATAACAGATTTAGACTTAGCCATAGGCGCTCAAAGTGGAGATAGTATATTTGTATTGGTGGATGAAAATACCGAAAAGTATTGCTTGCCCGCATTGATGACTTCCTCAAAGATGGTGGGCTCTAAGATCATAAAGATACAAAGTGGTGATGCTCACAAGAATATTGATTCGGCAGTGCAAATATGGCAATACCTCAGTGAAAATGGTGCTACACGCAAATCACTGATGATTAATGTAGGTGGAGGGGTGATAACAGATATTGGTGGATTTGCAGCCTCAACTTTCAAGCGTGGAATGCGTTACATCAACGTGTCTACTACGCTGCTGGGTGCTGTGGATGCTGCTACGGGTGGCAAGACGGGCGTGAATTTTATGGGGTTGAAAAACGAAATTGGCGTTTTTGCTCCAGCAGATAGCGTGCTTATCAATGTTGATTTTTTTAAAACCATTGACAGCTTCAATCTTCTATCGGGTTATGCTGAGATGGTGAAGCATGCGTTGATTGACACACGTGAGGAATGGGAAAACACCATGAAATTTGATTTGGAACAATTTGATTTTGAGAATCTAAGACCCCTTCTTGCTAAAAATATCGCCATCAAAGAGCGTGTGGTGGAGCAAGATCCGCACGAAAAAAACATACGCAAAGCCCTCAATCTGGGTCATACTTTTGGGCACGCATTTGAGAGTTTGTCTTACAAAATAGGCCATCCAGTCCTGCACGGCTATGCGGTGATGTGGGGATTGCTTTGTGAGTTGTACTTGTCGTTCATCAAGCTGGATTTTCCAAAAGATGATTTACTTCGACTCAAGTATTTGGCCAAAGAGCATTATGGCACATTCTCGTTTGACTGCAAGCACTATGATGCGATTTTTGAACTGATGACTCATGATAAGAAAAACGAAAGCAAGGAAATAAATTTCACCCTTTTGGCTGATGTAGGTGATATACGCATCAATCAATCAGCCACTAAAGATGAGATTTTCGAATGCCTGGATTTTTTTAGAGAAGGATGAAATTTAATTAATGATTAATAATTAATAATTAATAATTAAGAGTCAAGACTTTAGAC
>CAIUKZ010000078.1 GCA_903899865.1 uncultured Bacteroidales bacterium
ACTCAACCTCAATTCCCTCTAACATTTTATCTAAATAACTCATGACTCAATCTCATTTACAATGGCATCAATACTCATACGTAGCGAATTTATTTTCTCCACCGTAGTTGCAATCTCTGCATTTAACTCAGCAATATCAACAATCTCACGATTATCCTTAGCTTCCACATACGAACTGACGGAGAGATTGTAATCGTTTTCGGCTATTGCAGTGTTGTCGATGGATTTTGCTACATATTCCACATCCTCTTTGCCATCGAACACGCCCATAATCTTGTCAATGTGTTCGTCACTAAGCAGATTGTTGTTGGTTGCTTTCTTGAAGAACTCTTCGCCGCTGGCATCAATAAACTGCGTTGTAGTATTGGTTTTATGCTTTGAAAGCACCAGAATGTTAACAGAAATAGATGTACCATAAAATAGATTTGGAGCTAAAGAAATGACTGTCTCTACAAAGTTATTATCTACTAAATACTTTCTTATCTTCTGCTCTGCACCGCCACGATAAAAGATACCAGGGAAACAAACAATTGCTGCCCTGCCTTTACTTGAAAGATAACTAAGGGCATGTAATACAAAAGCAAAATCGGCTTTTGATTTAGGAGCCAATACACCAGCAGGTGCAAATCGGTCGTCATTAATTAGCGTTGGGTCGCCATCGCCTATCCAATTGATAGAGTAGGGCGGATTAGAAACGATGGCATCAAATGGTTTATCATCTCCAAAGTGAGGGTCTAAAAGTGTATTTCCAAGCGCAATATTAAACTTATCGTAATTGACGTTGTGCAAAAACATATTCATACGAGCAAGGTTATAGGTCGTATGGTTTACTTCTTGTCCATAAAATCCTTCTTCAATAATATGATTGTCGAAGTGTTTTTTTGCTTGCAGAAGCAAGGAACCTGAACCACAAGCAGGGTCATAAATTTTATTTACGGTTGTTTGCTTATGCATTGCAAGTTGAGCAATGAGTTTTGATACGTGCTGTGGCGTAAAAAACTCACCTCCTGATTTTCCTGCGTTGGCGGCATAATTACCAATTAGAAATTCGTATGCATCACCAAAAAGGTCAATTTGATTGTCTTCAAAATCTCCAAAATTTAGTTCTTCTACACCTTTCAATACGGCAGCTAAGCGCAAGTTTTTGCTTTCAACGGTATTTCCCAATCGTGTACTTGTCGTATCAAAATCGGCAAACAATCCTTTTATATCTCGTTCGGATGGATAACCATTAGCAGAACTCTCAATAGCATCAAAAATAGCTTTTAAGTCTGTATTCAAATTGGGGTTTGTATTTGCTGTTTTGGCAACATTCACAAAAAGTTGACTTGGATAGATAAAATACCCTTTTGTTTTTATCGCATCGTCTTTAATTTCGGGTGTTATTACACCATCCGATAATTTTGCATAGTTAATGCTTTCATCACCACCTTCAATGTAATTGGTGAAGTTTTCACTAATAAAGCGATAGAAAAGAGTTCCTAAAACAAATTGTTTAAAGTCCCATCCATCCACTGAGCCACGAACCTCGTTGGCTATTTTCCATATTTTTGCTTGTAATTCTTGTCTTTGTGCTATGCTTGTCATTATTTTTTGTTGTTAACTTGTAATTTCAGTTTATTAGTGTCAATTTCTCTTTTCTTGGTTTGTCAAGAATATTAAACTTTAAAAATTCAACATTAATTGTTTTAAATTCACATCGACAAAAATACATATTTCATTTTATTCATTTATGCTTGTTGCTTTTTAAACATACTGATGATAATGAAATTCGTATAACTTGTTTTTGGGAAAATAGTAAATTTTCAGCTTTTTATATCTTCTCAATCAATTCAGTTTTTACTAGTTCCCATGCTTTTTGTGGATCATAGGCTTCTCCGTTGCGGAGTAATAATTGAATGTCGCCTAGGAATTCGGTATCTAACATTTTTTCTTCCATATTCAGTAAGAATTCTTTTTGTGTGGGCACATTGCTTCCCACAACAAAGTTCATGTATTCGCGATAGCAAGTAAGTATTTGGTCAAAATTCAAATCACTTTGGGTTATGGCTGTGTACAAGTCGAACAAGTCACGACCTTTTCGACGTTGATAAAGTGCCCTGAGCTTTGTTCCTAATAATTCTTCCAATTGATAAGTTGTGATTTCACAACTATCGTTATACCATTGACTCTCTACTGAGAATGGGAACTTTTGCCAGTCAATTACGGAAAAATGCTCCCGACAATTTATTTCGACTTTCAACCGAATGGGCATGACAGGTGCAATTTCGGATTCTAACTTAAAGACCAAAGTATTGTTGTTGGCTTTTTGCTTTACAACAGGTTCACCTAAAAAGGATAACACTTCATCTCGGAGTTTATCTATGATTGGTTTGATAGGTCCTGCTTTGATTTGAACTAAATCAATATCTTCCGAATACCGTGGTTGAGGAGATAGATACAATTTATGTAAAGCTGTACCACCCCGAAATGCCAAATTATTAGCAAGGAATTCATCTTTAAATATTTCTGTAAGCGCACGACAAATAATCAAGTCCTGTTCGACTTGTTCGTTTGTTTGCCACGGCACTTTATTTGCCCATTCTGTAATATATGCTTGTGGAATCATTATTTATTCAAATCATTTATTCTAAATAGTTGATTTTCTAGACTCAGCAGATGCAAAACAAGCTTTGCATCTACACTCGCTACTCAAATCAATCGTCAATTTCAATTTCTGTATTCAATATTACTTTCCAACGATCGTTTATGGGAAATCCGACTATAGGTGAAGTTGTTTTAAGTGGCGTTCGAAAAAAAACAGTATCTCTCTGTTCTAACACTTTATATAAAGTGTTAGACAATAATTCATTTTCCACCACTGTTTCAAGAATATATCCAAGTCGTTGTAATGCTGTAACTGGAACATGGGTAAGAAGTTCGTTGCTAAACATTTCAGGTTTAATTGACTCAACTAATTCATTCAATACTGTTGACACTCTGTTTATTCCTCCCACTCGCTTTTCAAATTGGATTAAGTCGCAAGCTGTAAGAGCCGGATTGGAGACTTTAAGATATCCTGCTTCTGTTTTCTTTGATTCTAGGAGAGTCTCAGGAATATCTTTTTTACTCAGGTAATTTATTTTCAAGCCTTTTTTTTGCGTTGTACGTAGAACTGGAAAATTCGTAACAACAAAAAATTCTTGCGGTTGCTGATGAGAGGCTCCATAGAAACCTGCGGCATTGAGTAATGCCAAGTAATATGGGCGTTGTAGATTTTTCATTAATCCATCCAAGAACAAGGCAGGAGGCAAAATGCCTTTGGATGAATATTGAGGTGGAATAATTAGATAATAACTTCTATAAATTGAAATAATTTTGCCTTTTGCAGTTAGTCTACTTAAAGCACTTCTTGCTGCAATTTCAGTATAGTTTGGCAGCTCTGTTGCAAGTAAACTCAATGAAAAAGCATATCTCCCCCGCGATTGAAGGTTTTCTATCCATTGGCTTAATGTGATTTCATCTTGCTTACCCATAGAAGTAATTTTTTGCCAAAGATACCGTTTTTCGGCAATTATCGCAAAGAGTCTATCTATTTTTTTTCAATCGGAGTGAAAAATAATTAAGTATTGCATTCTCTTATCCTTAACTCCACTATTTTGTCTCTAGTTTAGCATAAATTTGTGACAAAATAGGTTACTCGTTTTTAATAACGACAGCGGAAAATCGCCTGTTTAATTCCGTTAATCGTTTTGCAATTTCATTTAAGCTTTTCAAAATTTGAACCTCTGTGGGTAATTCTCCATACACCAAATCATTAAAGGTAGTGAAATAGGTGTTTTTGATTTGATTCCAGGTGTTTATGGTATCCGAAAATATGATTGCTGTTGATGGGTGGTTTGCTAACCACTCGTTGTTATTTTTGAAACTTACCACATCGTCTGCGGCTACTTTTGACAACATTGATTCGAAATCGTCACTATTGAAGAATGTTCTCACCTCGTCTATTGAAAGCAATTTATGAATGTCATATATATGTCTTACTTTATTGCTGAGATCGGCAATTGGATCGGGGGTGAATGAGAAGCGGACTAAACTCATTATTTTTTCGCAAAGTGTTCTTTCTTTACTTAGAATTTTGACCTGAAAGGGTTGAAGGTTGTAGTCTTCTATCAGAGCAGATTGCCCTGTGGTCTGCATCATTTCTGCCACAAAAGAACTGACATTGGCAGTAGTATAAGGTTCAAAACTTCCCAACCAGGTTGTTTCGAGAATAATAATATCGCGCACCTGACCAAATTGTCCATTGAAATGGTGTTGGTAGGTATGAGCCGTTTTACGGATCATACCGAACTTATTTGTGATTCCGGGTACTTCTATTTCGGGTAATATTGCAGCTACGGTTTCTGATATTTTTTTTAATCTGGTTTTAAGCTGATTACCCGACTCTGTCCCCTCTTTTAAAAGGACAATGTCAATATCTTCTGAAAATCGGTCGATCACATTCAAGCATTTGGATAAGGCTGTGCCTCCTTTGAACACGGCATAGTTACCGACCTTGGAAGTGAAAATCGCATGTAATGCAACCGTTACCCAGTAGTCTTTTTCAATATAAATCTCTGGAAGGTTTTTCAATTGTGCAGTTGCTACAATTGCATCGCTGTACAGTTCGATATTATCATGTAACCTCATGATCTATTTTAATTTTAGTTTCCAGTTGCTTCCATTAGAAAGCAAACTATCGGGTATGTTGTATTGGTACTCAGACAAAGGATTTAAACTGTTTTTTAATATTGTAGAATTCGTTTTCGTATTGAATTTTTCCATAATGGCTCCCAACAATGCTCTTACCCGCGGAGGGTATTTTAATGCAATTGTTATCAGACTGTTTAAATCTTCATTACTTAATGAATTGAATTTGTTTGCCAATAAGGTTAATGCAGAGACTGGGTCTAAATCGGGAATCTGATTAAAGTCCTTGATTGCATCCAATAGCTCCAATAAATAATAGTTATCGTCATTTACATCCACATAGCTTTTTACAGCTTTTCCTTTCATGTTACCAACGGTTGCAAAAATACGTTTATCCCGACAAGCAATTTTGATTATTTTCGGGACTTGAGTTGTAAGTCCTAATCGGTTGTATAAACTTGATCCAGTGATATAAGCAATACGTTTTCCATCCTCAAATAAATATGTTTTCAATAATTCCTGCTCATTGGGCTTCAATGTGCCAAAAACGGTTTGTTTGGGCTTATAAAATATACCTGAAGAAATCCGGTTGATTATTTCTTTTTTAATCAATCTTTCCAATGCCTTTGAAGCGGCTGCATATTCACTTCTTTCGACCATCAGTGTTTGATAGTCGAAAGTTGTGCCTTCGGGTAGTTGTTGTATTTGCTGTTCTATTTTTTGAGCTACTCTCATTTTTCAGTTTGTTTAGCAAAGCAAATATACAAATAATTCTTAATGTGTCAAGTAAACGGCGCAAAATACTTGACATTATATTCAAATTTTCGGCAGTAAATTTGAAATGCTGCCGATATTTTGTCGCAAATATTGCAAATATTTGCGACAAAATATGTTTGATAGATTTTTGTTTGAAAGGAGTAAGAATAATACAGGGTTTCATATTCAGAATTGATAGGTGTTGTTCAGTAAAATGAAGTGTTCATTGTCAATGAACATACAAGAATGTTGAACATATTTTGGATTTAAAAATGATATAAAGAGTTAATATGTCCCGTTTATTGCGTAAAAAACAGGACTTTTTTTTGTAAATTTTTGACTAGATGATAATAAAACGGTTGCAATAATAACCGTTTTTCGGATATTATCGCAGACAAAATATGGATTTAGGGTTAATGTAGATTTTGGAATATTGAAATGTCAAGTAAACGGTGCATAATACTTGACGTATTACCCTTGTCCCCAGAGGGGAGAATTTGATATTCATTGATATTGGGATTATGGGATATTGGTTGATAATTATAGATATTAGTGGATATTCATAGATATTCATAGATATTGATAGATATTGGTTGATATTGATAGTTATTTAGAGTCAAGACAATAAATTATGCATAATTCTTGGTAGCTAGGCGGTATGGCCTAGCGCATAATTGATAAAGATTCTGTGTGAAAATATAGCCCGAACTCCCCAATGGGGGCTAGAGTGGAAGTATAACAGATTTGGCAATGAGTGGCGTTTGTTGCCAGATTTGTTGTGTTTGTTTTTGATGCGCGATACATCGCGTCTGTACATGAAAATTATCGTCGCTTGTCGATGGAATTTGAGTTAAATGAAATTAAGTTAAACATCTCTCTCATCCGGGAGCGGACGCGGAGGCCGTAATAGTTTTCAAGCTCGTGGGCGGAGAGGTTGGTGGTGGCATGGGTGAGCATGTGGTCGGAGATGTAATGGTCGTAGCGTGAAAGGAGTATTTCGCCCATGACATTGCACTCATTGCCGTAGTATTTGAGTGTGGACTCGGCTCCGAGGTCGTCGAAGCAGGTGGTAAAGGGGCGGTTTGTGTTGCGCTCAAAGGCTTGATGGCTATATCGAAGTATGGTGTCATATCCTTCTTTGTGAAATTCAAAAGTAATGTCGCGACATGATTTTATACCAAATTTTTGTTGCGGCGGTACGATTTCTCTCATTAGTTTCATCAGCGTGGTTTTACCGCAACCGACAGGTCCAGTAAGTAAAATTCCTTTTTTTAGATTAATCCCCAGGTGCATGGCTTGTTGCTCATCGTTCAAAAACCACGTGTTCAGTTTTTGAACGACTTCAACATCTTCGGGAAGAATTTTGAAATGATTCCCGATGATTTGTTTGCCTTTGGTTTCAAGTAATTCAACATTCATAAGTCCCTAGCCCGCTGAAGGGGGAATGATATTGGTTGATATTAGGATATTGGTTGATATTCATTGATACTGGTAGATATTCATAGATATTTAGAGCCAAGAGCCAAGATGAAAGACAAAGGACAAAGGACGAAAGACAAAAGTCTGATCATTATGGATATTCATAGATATTGGGATATTGGTTGATATTCATTGATAATTAGAACCAAGAACCAAGAGCCAAGACGAAAGACAAGAGAGTACTAAAAAATAGTTGACTAAATTATAAACGGGTTTGATTTTTGAACCTGTTTGATATTTGAACCTGTACATTTTTTGACCACATGACTGTTTTTTATCCCAAATTACGCATTTGAAATGCTCAATCGCTATCTTATTAGTTGCCATGGCTTTTTTCAAAACCCTTGGACTAATAAGAGCGGGGTTTCCCCTCATGGAATCATTCGTTCGTTTTTTCAAAACTCCTAATGATTAATTCGGGGTTATAACGGTTCTGCATAGTTTTTTGTGATGGTAGTGGGTTGTTGTGATGAATTAATGGCTGCGGTAATGGGTTTTGGTGGTTGTTTTTGGGCTGAAAGGTCGTTTAACAGCCAGTTTCGGGCGGCCGCTTGCCAGTCGTGCATGGGTGATTTGCCGCCAATTTTCCATCCGTTGCTCTGATAATAGTTGTAAAATTTTTCCGCCTCGATTTTCGAGCTTTTTTGCTCCAAGAAGTATCGATGTACGCAAACGATGTCTGGAGCGCTAATAAGCGCCTCTAATTTGCGTTTAGAGGCATTCTTTTTTGGGGGTATTGTTTCCCCATTTACTTCCACCACTTTTACCTTGTTTTTTGAAACTTTCAACACAATATCATTTTTTGGTTGGGTGTTTTCCCTCTCTATATTTGTTTTGTTTATATTGTTTATATTCTTGTTTATATAAGGTACTAATGCTTGTTCAATGCTTGTTTCGATTTTAGTACGGTGTCGGTCTAAGACTAGTTCACTGCTTGTCTGAAATTTGAACAGGTAAACAAGGCTTCCTTTGAAGGGGTTGTAAGACGGTATGTACTTGATGTATCCAAAGTTGTGTAAATCCTTGATACACTTGTGATAAGTGGCTTTTGCACTGATTTTACTGATACGCATCAGTTCTTGTCGTGATACTGAAACGGGGTTTTGAAAACGCTCGGCATTCCAGTACTGAAAAATAGCCATGTAGAGACTTACGTGTGTTGGATTGAGGCGATTGTCCAGCGATATTTTTTCGAAAAAGGCACTGAGATG
>CAIUKZ010000079.1 GCA_903899865.1 uncultured Bacteroidales bacterium
AATTTCCCAGTTAGGTGAATTGAGATTGGCTAATGCCTTGTCAGCGAGCAACCAGTATTTCGATCCATCCAACGATCCATACAGTAGAATGCGAGGTGAAACAATAGCACAAAGAGATGGAGCATTCAACAAACCCACTGAAAATTTCCGTATCGATTGAGCTTTCTGCAAATCAATTAATACTTCGCCATCAGCACCTTTGCTCACTCCCAGCCATTGTGATGCAAGTTTAGTTGTACCTCTCACTCCATCAGTGAGTGCATTATTGTTTGCTACATCATTAGCTTGATTCTTGAGAGTTTTGGTATAATTTAAACCAGTAAGTTTATTTACAAGAAAAGTCTTTGAAAGTGGTACACCTATCACTTTAGAATTAACAAATGCAACTGCAGTTACACACGTAGAATCAGTCAGTGATATCGGTGATTTGTAAATTGAGTCTGTTAAGGTTGGCACTTTACCAGTAAAATTATAGCGTATTTGAGCATCTGGATGATCGGAAGACAATTTAACATGGAATAGCTTTTCTGATGTAATATTTGATGAGAAATTTACATTAAAAAAAGCTTTAGAGGGCTGTATCTCCATCATTTCGAATCGTTTGAACTGAGTAAGCATCGAAGTGCTAAACCTATCCCAGCTCTTTCTAGAGGGTAGTGTCCATAAGACCTCAGCCATAGCAGATGCACGTGGGAACACCATGTTCTCTACATTCACAGACGCTGGCATATATTCTGTCCAAACATTAGCTTGCGCACCAATGATATACTGCGCATCATCTTGACTTAATTCCGAAGGGACAGGCTCATAGTTATACACCTTATCCAAAGGTAAAAAACCTCCAATAGCAGTGGCTTGAAGACTGGGCTGAGTAGTAGGGTCAGCTTGGTACTTATCAAAATAACAGTAAGCCAATGGAGTCATGATCACCTGATGCTTAGACTTTGCAGCTTCAATTCCATGATCAGACCCACGCCAAGCCATTACCGATGCATTGGGAGCAATACCACCATCCAATATTTCATCCCAACCTATGATTTGTCTGCCATGACTATTCAAAAAAGCTTCTATCCTATGAATAAAGTAACTTTGGAGTTCATGTTCATTTTTCAACTTTTTATTCGCAATTCGATCCTGACAATCTGGGCACATTCGCCACCTATCCTTGGGGCATTCGTCACCTCCGATATGAATATATTTACTTGGAAAAACATCCATAATCTCAGTAAGTACACCTTCTATGAAATGGAAAACGGTGTCACGTGTACAAAATACGTCTTTGAAAACACCCCAACGAGTGGCTACCTTCATTTTAGAACTCTGATCACATGACAAAAATGGATAAGCCGCAATAGCTGCTTGAGCATGCCCGGGCATTTCAATTTCGGGAATTACAGTAATGTATTTACTCCTTGCATATTGAACTATTTCTCTAGCTTCTGCCTGCGTATAAAACCCACCATAAGGCTTTTTGTCATACAACTGAGGAAATCGTTCATAATAATTCCCAACCAATGTTTGATCACGATATGCCCCAATTTTAGTCAAACGCGGGTACCGTTTAATTTCTATCCGCCAACCTTGATCGTCGGTAAGATGCCAGTGAAACACATTGTATTTATGTATGGCCATAGCATCAATGTACTTTTTGATAAACTGAACTGGATACAAATGTCTGGAAACGTCGAGATGCAAACCGCGATATGAAAAACGAGGATAATCTGAAATAAATACTGATGGAACCGACCATTTCTTTAAAACAATCTCTTTTTTGCTATAAAACTGAACGGGCATCAATTGATACAATGATTGCAATCCATAAAACACCCCATTGGGAGATTGCGCAGTGATTAAAATCTGATTTTTTGACACACTCAGCTCATAGGCTTCATCATTTTGAAAAAGTTTATTACTAAATCCAATGATAACAGCATTTTGAATCCCCGTAGTATCAAGCCGCTCCATGGGTCGAATTTCAAGCACCATACCAGACGATCGGGCTAATTGATCTTTGAACTCATGAGCCAGTTTTAATAGTTCTGGATTGGAATGTGGTGAGTAAATAACCGTCAATGGATTGATAAAAAAATGTCCTGATTTTGGTGTTAATGTCTGAGGGTAAGGAATAATGGTATATTGATTTACAACCGCCCCATGCAAATAAGTGCTACCAAATAGAATGGCAACAACAAAAAAAATAGGATTAAATATCTTATAAAACCGATGCATCTTGTAATAATTTTTAGGTAGCTTTCACAAATATACATGAATAATTGTAGTCTTAAAACAAAAAATCACTTTTGAAACCGATTTAACAATTGCTGCAACAAGCACACATACAAATCTTGATGCAGTGCTAAGTTGGAACACAAATCGATTGATTGGTTGTAAAATTGAAAAAGTTAGCGCTAAAGGTTATAGTGATAAGGTGTGAAGTTATACGTAAATAAAAAAAACTTGTTCTAAAAAAAATGAAATGAACGGGAAAAAGAAAAATTATTTACTTATCTTAGTTGTTCAAATGAATATCAAAATATGGACGCTCACGAACTTCAACGCATACTCTTTCTAGACATAGAAACCGTGCCACAAACCAAAGAATTGGCCGAGTTGTCACCCGCTTTAGAGCATCTTTGGAACGAGAAATACAATCTCATATCGAAGCGTATGCCTGAAAAATATGATGAAAACGTGTCACCTGCCAATGCTTATCAAACAAGTGCAGGCATTTATTCAGAATTTGGTAAGATAATATGCATTTCTGTAGGCTACCTATTTTTCAAAAACAATGAAATGTACTTTCGGACCAAATCATTCAAGGGTGATGATGAGAAAAGTTTGCTAACCGAATTCATTGCACTTGTAGAAAAATTTTGCACCACCAAAGACCATACACTTTGCGGACACAACATCAAGGAATTTGACATACCATTCATTTGTAGACGTTCACTCATCAACCACATCGCCCTACCCCCAATTTTTCAAATATCTTCCAAAAAACCTTGGGAGATTAACTTCATAGACACGCTTGAACTGTGGAAATTTGGCGACTACAAAAATTTCACCTCCCTCAAATTGCTTGCTGCAGTTTTTAACATTCCTACCCCAAAAGACGATATAGACGGAAGTCAAGTAGCATCGGTGTATTACGATGAAAAAAACTTAGATAGAATAGCCACTTACTGTCAAAAAGATGTGGTTGCTACAGCTCAAGTGTTTCTTAAAATGAAATCTATGGACACGATAAAAGTTGAAAACATCGAAACAATTTAGATTTCATGAGATTACAATCAATCACTTGCATCATACTTTTTTTAGCACTATGGCTGTTTGCTTGCAAAAACAAAGAAGCACATAATAAGGCACTCTGTGAAGATTTACCAAATATCACCAAATCTGACACACTAAGAGTGGGCATGATGTATGGAGCAACCTCTTACTTTTATTTTAGAGAGGAAAAGTTGGGATATGATTATGAATTAGTACAACTTCTAGCTAAGCAATTAGGTGTAAAACTAAAGGTATCTATTGCTAAAAACGAAGATGAACTTACAAAGCTTCTTAGTGATCGAAAAATTGATCTCGCAGCCCACAATATCATTGAAACCAAAGCATTAAAAAGGAGTTACACATTTGTATTTCCTCAGGCTAACACATATCAGGTGTTAGTGCAGAACAGCGGAGCAGAACGCATCGGAGAGATGAAAGAGCTGGATGGAAAAACCATAACGGTAAAAGAAAATAGTATATTTCACCAACGTTTAAAATCAATCAATGATGAAATCGGTGGAAATATAAAAATTGAAATCGCACCTGAC
>CAIUKZ010000080.1 GCA_903899865.1 uncultured Bacteroidales bacterium
CATCCCTATATGTTTTCCTTATTTTCTATAAGTAGAACTCAGTTCCACATATATCCGCCTTATGAATCGTGCGGTTTATTTTTAGGTGTTTGATATTTGATGTTTTGCAGTGTATGTGAGTGTGAAGATAAATTTTAATTTTGAGATTAACAAGTGGTTTGTTGGTATTCATGTTGCCTAGAGGGCTTTGAAAACTTTTCGCGACGAACATATACAGCTCGCAGAAGCAGGATCGTATACACCAAATATTATAATACTTTGGTGATTACAATCACCAAAATCATGGTTTTTGAGGTTTAAGGTCTGTGATGTAGTCGGATAAAAATGGTTGGTGCTATGAGCTTTGGGGTCATGCCGTAAGCTGTATGAGAGTATTCGCACTCCGCCAGCTGGCATATTTTATGCCTTTAATTCATAATTTGTACTACGTCCTCCTGCATTTTCCTTCTGCAATACATTCTTATGTATCAAATCATTAATGTCTCTAACAGCCGTGTCTTTTGAGCATTTTGCAATTTTTGCCCATTTCATAGAAGTCAATTTTCCTTCAAATCCATCCAAAAGTTTGTTCAAGACCTTTTTTTGCCTTTCATTAATGATTGTTTTTGAATGCATACTCCAAAAATCAGCCTTTAATAATACACGGTTTAAAATACTGTCTGTTGATTTTAATGCATTTATCAAGCAACTTAAAAACCATGCTATCCATTCAGTGATGTCAAGGTCGCCCTTTTGTGTGCTTTCAAGTTTCTCGTAATACTGCTTTCTTTCTATCCTAATTTGGGCAGACATGCTATAAAATCGTTGTGTGCTTTTATCTGACTGCGCTAATAACATATCGGTTAATGCTCTAGTTATTCGACCATTGCCATCTTGAAAAGGGTGAATAGTAACAAACCATAGGTGTGCAACTGCTGCCTTAATAACTAAATCAATTTTTTCTTCTCTGTTAAACCATTCAAGAAAACGATTCATTTCTGTTGCAATTAAATTGGCATCTGGAGCCTGAAAATGGACTTTTTCTCGTCCTGCAGCACCTGAGACCACTTGCATTGGTCCAGCAGTATCCTTTCGCCAATCGGCAACTGTGATTTTGAATATCCCACTTCTACCCATTGGGAACAATGCAGCATGCCAGTCGAAAAGTCTTTCAGCCGTTAATGGCTGATAGCAGTTTTGTGTGGCATCAATCAACATCTGAACCATTCCCTCAATATTTCTGTCTGATGTGACAGAACCAGCGAATTCTAAACCTAAAAATTTTGCAATTGATGACCTTACCTGTTCAGGATTCAATAGTTCTCCTTCAATTTCTGCTGATTTTAGAACGTCTAATGTCAATGTTTCTAGTAAAGCTTCATCCCTCAGGTCAAAGCCTAACGA
This sequence comes from uncultured Bacteroidales bacterium, assembly GCA_903899865.1. Classification (GTDB taxonomy): domain Bacteria; phylum Bacteroidota; class Bacteroidia; order Bacteroidales; family Paludibacteraceae; genus Paludibacter. Next base: position 1,384 of record CAIUKZ010000080.1, read on the forward strand.
TTCCATTTTGCCAATCAGACGACCCTGAAGGTTTCTTGCCTCGCTTAGTTGGCCAATAAGTTCGTCACTTTTCCAAGTAAAGTTTGGCCAATTGTCTTTTTCATGGATATAATTGCTCATTCGATGTAAAATTTGCAACAAATATACAAATTATTCTCCACATTCAGTTGCTTTCGTTGCATTATTTGCAACGATTGTCTCCGTTATTCGTTGCATATCAATTTTTCTATGCTTGAAGTAAGGTTTTTTTTATTGCCTAGAGGGCTTTAAAATACTTTCCGTAACGAACATGTACAGCTCGCAGAAGTAGCAGTGTAATCACCAAAATATTATAATATTTGGTGATTATAATCACCAAAATCA
>CAIUKZ010000081.1 GCA_903899865.1 uncultured Bacteroidales bacterium
AATCAACGCCTTCATTTTCTCAAAAAATCTTCATAACCCTGAGGTCCCGGGTTCAAATCCCGGTCTCGCTACAAAAGGGGATAAATCAGTATAAACCTAATTTGTCCCCTTTTTATTTTTCCCGATTTGATAAAATCCTTTCCCGAATATATAAATCAAGGTTATTTATTCGAACTAGCTTTGCGGCATGAAAATAATGGTTCAAAAAGATAGATTACTTATATTGTTATTAATGGGGTTGGGATATATCACGCAAGCGCAAACAATCAAAGTTCCAAAAGATAGCACGCATTGGCACAATTTAAAAGATGTGACTATTGTAGGAAGAAATAGTAAAAGCGATTACCAACAAATTCCTGAAATTGTTGGTACCAATATCTATGCAGGAAAGAAAAATGCTTTAATTATACTTGATAATGTTCAAGGCAATATTGCCAACAATACCATGCGTCAAGTATTGGCAAAAGTACCTGGTATTCATATTTGGGAAAGCGATCCAAGTGGCATTCAAATTGGTATTGCTGCTAGAGGATTAAGCCCAAATAGAAGTTGGGAATTTAACGTCAGACAAAATGGTTATGATATTGCCGCCGACCCATTTGGATACCCAGAGGCTTATTACAATCCACAACTACAAGCAGTTCAAAGAATTGAAATTGTAAGAGGACAAGGTGCACTTCAATATGGACCTCAATTTGGAGGCATGGTCAACTATATTTTAAAAAATGGTAGTGAAATTAACCAACCTTTTGAATTTGAAACACAACAGACTATTGGAAGCAATGGATTAATAAATAGTTTTAATGCCATTGGAGGTAAAAATGAAAAACTGAACTATTATTCTTTTTATGATCAAAGAAATGGTGAAGGTTGGAGAAATAATAGTCAGTTTTTTTCAAAAGCAGGATTCGGTTCTATCACCTATCATTTCACAAAAAAAGTTTCGCTCAATGTTGAATTAATGCATTCACATACTAGAAGTCAACAAGCAGGTGGATTAACAGATGTTCAAATTCAACAAAATGCGAAGCAGAGTTTTAGGAATAGAAATTGGATGGATATCAAATGGACGACACCAGCAATTACTATTGAATATGAAATGAATGACCATAGTCGTTGGAACACAAAAATTTTTGGAACGATTGGTGATCGGAATAGTGTTGGATTCTTACAGTCTATCTTAGTAAAAGACAGTGTCAATGCGGCCACTAAGCAATTAAACAATCGACTTGTCAATATAGATCAATATAGAAACTATGGACTTGAAAGTAGATTCATTACTGATTACTTTATTGGAGCAATGAAAAATACAATTTCATCTGGAATCAGATTATATACAGGTAATACCCATCGACTAGCAGACGGAAAAGGCACCACCGGATCTGACTATGATGTTCGTGTTGAAGGACTTTATCCTAGGGACATTCAATTTAGATCCAATAATGGGGCTGTATTTATTGAAAATATTTTTAGAGTTTCAGAAAAGCTATTGATCATTCCAGGAATTCGATATGAATGGCTTGAAGGTGCTGCATCTGGAAGCAATGGATTGAATGCAAAAGGCGAGTCAGTTCAACTTCAAAATATCACAAGAAGTAGAAGTTTTATTCTTGGCGGAATAGGTGCAGAATTGCATA
>CAIUKZ010000082.1 GCA_903899865.1 uncultured Bacteroidales bacterium
GGGAAATTCTAGTTTTGTCAATTATTACATCAAGGAAGTTCTTCCAAAGTATGAATTTCATCTTCAGGCTCGGCATGTATAAACACCTCGCACCTTGATATCTGCGACTTAATATGTGCTTCTATACTATCACACACCTGATGCACTTCCATTAGATTCATATCAGGGTCAAAATGAATGTTTATTTTGATAAAAGTGTCGGCTCCTGCAGTACGGGCTTTCATGCTGTGGTAGTTTCTTATCTGAGGATAATGTGTAAGCACTTCCTTTGCAATTTTTAGCGTGTCTTTTGGCGATTTATCAAGAAGTACATCGATGGCCTTTCTTCCCAGCTGATAGGAAACAATCAACACAATAACTGCAACAAAAAGCGCTGCTACAGCATCAGCGGCATACCATCCCAGAAACTGATAACTTACCAATCCCAGAAGCACCACTGCCGAGCTCCACACATCAGTCGCAAAGTGAAGTGCATCAGCTTCTAGGGCTTGACTGTTGTGCTTTTTGGCAACACGAGATAAAGCTCTAGAACGCGACACATCGATGATGATGGAGCAAATCACCACCACATAACTCCATGCTGAAATTTCAATGTGAGTGTCCCCAGACACAAGCCTACTGATGGCTTCGTACACTATCCACACACAGGTCACAAGTAACAATACGGTTTCTACCAGAGCCGATAGATTCTCTATTTTACCGTGCCCATAGTTGTGCTCTTCGTCGGCAGGCTTGTCGGAAACCTTTACAGAAAAATAGGTGATAAGAGCTGCTACCATGTCCAGTCCCGAATGAAGTGCCTCAGACATGATACCAAGGCTCCCGCTCATGACACCTACCACAAACTTAAATGCGGTGATAAATACTGCTGCAATGACAGATGAAAGTGCCACAGATTGTTTCTCGTTTTCCATAGAGATAGTCTTATTTATTAAGACCGCAAAGGTAAATTATTTATTTGTAACTGTTCATTCAGATGAAACAATTTAGCAACAAGCAAATATACAATTGCAAATCAAAATGCAAACAAAATCAACAGATTGCTATCCATTATAAAATAACTAAAGTTTTAAAAATGCACAAAGATTATATTTTTGTACTCCATATATTTTTATTACTTTTGCTCAAAATTTGAACAATGGCTTTCAATATTGAATTTGTGGGTTATTTTGCGGGCATTTGTACTGCACTTGCCCAATTTCCACAAGCGAATAAAGTCATCAAATCGGGCGACACTTCCAGCATCTCTGCCGGAACCTATGGAATAATGACATTCGGGGTGTTTTGCTGGTTTATTTATGGCGTATTGATTCCCAATTTCCCGATGATTATAGCCAATGGCATTTGTTTAATTCCATCATCTGTGGTTCTGTTTATTTCGATAAGAAATAAATTTATTTCAAAACAATAGCAATTTATGAAACGCATCCAAATCATCAACGGTCCAAACCTTAACCTGTTGGGCAAACGAGAGCCAAGCATATATGGTGCTCAGTCGTTTGATGAATATCTTCAGGATTTAAAACTGCGTTTCCCTGCCGTTCAGCTTGACTACTTCCAATCAAATATTGAAGGTGAATTAATCAATAAAATCCACCAAGTGGGGTTTGATTATGACGCTATCATCATCAATGCAGGTGCCTATAGTCACACCTCCATTGCGATTGCTGATGCACTTAGAGCCATTTCTACACCAGCATTGGAAGTTCATATATCTAATGTATATAAACGAGAATCATTCAGACATCACTCTTACCTATCTGAAGCCTGCAAAGGTTGCATCATCGGTTTGGGACTGGATGTATATCGATTGGCAATCGAACACGTAGTGAATTATTAAACAAATATATATTAATCGTAAACTAAACAGTTGGTCTTAGTAATGAGACTGACCTTCATTCATCACCATGTCAAAACTAACAAAAATCGTTGCTACAATTAGCGACCTACGATGCGAAGTGGATTTTATCCAACAGCTTTACAATGAAGGTATGAACGTTGTTCGTATGAACTCGGCTCACTTAAAACCTGAAGGGTTTCACAAAATCATCAACAATGTACGTGCTGTAAGCAAAAACATTGCGATACTGATGGACACCAAAGGACCAGAAATCAGAACTACCGCTGCTGCTAATGACGGATTGTCTTTAGTGATGGGTCAGAAAATCAAACTTACTGGCAACCCAGATTTAGTGTCTACCACTGAGTGTATCGCTGTGAATTACCCACATTTTGTACGCGACTTGAAAGTTGGTGACCACATTCTTATTGACGATGGTGAAACTGAAATGATTGTTGACTCAAAAGATGATGACTACTTGTATTGTACCATTCAAAACAATGGTCATGTGGGAAGTCGCAAAAGTGTTAACGTACCAGGTGCACGCTTCAACCTGCCTTCATTGACTGAAAAAGATAAAGGTAACATCCTTTTAGCTATCGAGTACGGTTTGGATTTTATTGCTCACTCATTCGTAAGAAACAAAGAAGACTTAATGGAAATTCAAGAAATTCTTGATGCTCACAAAAGTCCTATTAAAATCATCTCAAAAATTGAGAACCAAGAAGGTGTTGACAATATCGACGAAATCATTGAGCATTGCTACGGTGTGATGGTAGCACGTGGTGACTTAGGTATCGAAGTTCCTCAAGAGAAAATCCCAGGTATTCAACGTCGTCTTATCCGCAAATGTGTTACTGCCAACAAACCAGTGATCGTAGCTACTCAAATGCTACACACCATGATTAAAAACCCACGTCCAACCCGTGCTGAGATTACAGATATTGCAAATGCAATTTTCTATCGTACAGATGCATTGATGTTGAGCGGTGAGACAGCTTATGGCGACTATCCAGTAGAAGCAGTAAGAACCATGGCCAAAGTAGCTGAAGAAGCTGAGAAAACCAAAATGGTGGAAAACGATATTCCAATCGAATTGAAATCAAACAGCATCACTTCATTCTTAGCGCATGCTTGTGTTGACGCTAGTCAAAAAATTGGTACAAAAGCGATTATCACTGATACATTCACAGGACAAACTGCAAGATACCTTTCTTCATACCGTGGTACAAATCCAGTATTTGCGATTTGTTATCATGAACGTTCTACTCGTGAATTGGCACTTTCTTACGGCGTGTTCCCATTCCACCAAGTAAACAATTGTGAGACTTCTCAACGTTATTTCTTGGAAGGTCTTACCGAACTTCTTAAACAAGGATGGGTAAACCAAGAAGACAATGTATGTTACCTCAGTGGTAGTTTTGGATGTGGTAATGGTACTACATTCTTAGAAATAAACAAAGTAGGAAAGATTTTCGACTCAAGAGCTAGTTACTCACTGCCGAATTTCTAATTCATAATAAGTAATTTATAAGAATTACAGTTATCTATGAATAATATGGTTGCCAGACAATCAATTTTGTAATTTGTAACTAAATTCTTGCAACTTCATAACTCGGGATGTTTTTTTTAACATCCCGAGTTTTTTTTAAACCATTTAGTATATCTGAAGTCTATTGCTGTAAAGCCATAGGATTAAACAATACTAACTTCACATCCCCTCCGCAGTTTATCCCGTCATGTACGGGAGCAGGGGCTTGGGGAGGCTTAATTTTCAAACACATGAAACGAGCACGACAAATAAACTTTGACACACAAGGAGATGTTTATGTGCGAGTTCTCCCGTCAAGTCGGGACAAGCTATCTGACAATTAAATAACAATTATAAACAGATGAAACACGTCCTTCTTCTCCTCTTACTTTTCGTACTTACCATCACTGCCAATGGAGCTACTATCACAGGTAAAGTCACCGAAGCCAACACTGGCGCACCCTTAGACTTTGTTAATGTTACACTCTTCAGCCCTCCCTCCAAACAACCGGCTGGTGGAGCTACCACCAATAATGGTGGCACCTTCAAAATCGAATCCTTATCCAAGGGGAAATACTATCTGATGATTACTTTTGTGGGTTACAACACCTTTCGCACACCGATCGATCTTACGGATGAGAATGTGGATTTGGGCGAAATCAAATTACAGCCAAATAGCAAAACCCTCAAAGAGGTAGAAGTCATCGGTCAAGGGCCGCAAATGAGAATCGAAGCTGATAAGAAAATTTTCAGTGTAGATCAAAACATCTCAGCTGCAGGCGGTTCCATATCAGATGCATTGAAAAATATCCCATCGGTGAATGTGGACAATGATGGCAATATTTCACTCCGCAACGATGCCAACGTAGAGGTATGGATCAATGGGAAACCGTCTGGATTGACTGCTGACAACCGCGCTCAAATACTCCAACAGATGCCCGCCGAGAGTGTAGAATCGGTAGAGGTAATGACCAATCCATCCGCCAAAATGAGCGCCGAAGGCTCTGCCGGTGTCATCAATCTGGTGATGAAACAAAACAGAAAGGCTGGCTACAATGGTAGTTTATCTGGTGGTTTAAGTTATCCTTATGCCCCATTTTTCAATGCCAACAAACTCAGTGGAAATATGGGGGCAAACCTAAGTTTCAATACCAGTAAAATCGAAGCTACAGCAACTATCGGATATCGAAAGATGAACATGGTAGGGAGTGGAACTAGCATTAGAACAGCACAGCTTAAAGATGATACAATCCAAAATCTAATACGGTTGAATAGCATAGAGAACCACTTTGGAGGATTGTTTGTTAGGGCAAATATTGATTATCATCTCGATAAAAAAAACACAGTAAGCATTGCAGCTTTTGGCATCAAAGGCGGTGGAAGTTCTAACAATACCACATTGGTCAATGATGAAAGGACGCTTAAAGGTGTGCTAGTAAAACCAATCAACCAAATCGAACAAACAATAGGGACAGGAAGTCGACCAAGTATTCATGCCAATATCGATTTCAAACACGAATTTGAAAAAAAGGGAAGTAGCCTAGCTTTCGACTTGGCCTATTCAGCGCACAATTTTAGTTTTGATAATCAACTGCTCACTGACTCCGCCACACAGGTGGGACATCAACGAGACCTGAATCAAACTGTGGGAAGTAATGTTAATCAAACCGTGGGAAAGGCTGATTATGTCAATAAAATAGACGACAACAATAAACTGGAAGCAGGATGGCAAAGCAGTCTTTCCAACCGACTAAGCACTGCCAGTGCGCACAACAATCTTACCAATACGGAAGTCAACACTTTCTACAACCAATTTGACTACAAGGAGCAAGTGCATGCTGGCTATGTGACCTACAGCACCAAATTGTTTGACAAGCTGAGTGCACAAGTTGGATTACGAGGCGAATCGCTTTTTAGATCCATAAGCAATACTGTTAAGGACACTCAAGGCAATGATAACATCACTACATTGCACCCCAAAGACAGACTGGATCTATTCCCAAGTGCATTTCTTTCCTATTCTTTGCCCAATAAAAATGAAATACAGTTGAATTTCAGCCGAAGAGTCAACCGACCCAGAGGGAGACAAATCAACCCTTTTAGAGACTACTCCAACACCTCTGTAGTGTCGTTCGGAAATCCTGATTTGGCACCAGAGTTGATGTCCGCTCTCGAATTGAATTACATCAAAACATGGGATGGCAGCACCTTATCAGCAAGTGCATTCTATCGCTTTACGGATAACGCGGTGCAGTCGGTTCAATACATGGATCCCATCAGCCAACGAATGAATAGTACATTTGCCAATGTGGCAAAATCCGAAAAAGCTGGACTCGAACTTATCTCAAAAAATCAAGTGCTGCGAGTTTTCAACCTCACTACTTCGGTGAGCATGTATTACAGCCATTTACACGCATCAACCTATACCAACCCCCTCAATCCTTCAGACATTGTAAACCTAAAAGCCAATGAAGGGATGTGCTGGAATGCTAGCGAATTGATCAACTTCATGTTGAGCAAGACATTCTCTGGTCAGATTACGGCCAAATACTTCGGTCCACAAATCATCAATCAGGGAATTCAACGCGAAATGTATTCCATCGATTTAGGATTTAGACAAGTTTTTTTGGATAGAAAACTAATCGTAGCTTTGACCGTCAATGACTTGTTAAACTCGATGATAAACGCCTCAGACTTAGCTTTTACAGCCAATGGTGCTGGTTGGACTCAAACCTCTACATCATTTATGAATCGAAGGACCATCGGATTTGTACTTACCTATAATTTTGGCAATTCGAAACCCAAGAAAGAAGACATGATGAAACGCAAACAACAAATGGAACAAGGCGGGCAGGATATGAACTTCGGGGGAGAATGAACAGATATTCCTAAGGTGTACTGAATAATTATTTTCCCGTAGGGAATGAATATTCATAGAAATAAAAAGGCTTAGATTGATTCCCGTTCAGGGAATGAATGTTTAGCAATCAGTAGTTTATCCACTACGTAAATTGGGAAACAACCACAAAAGGCACAAAAGTTGAAAGTACAAATTCGAGAATCGAAGAAAGAACACAATAGATATCTGTCGGTATTAAGACGCAGTCAGGCAGTATTTATTTCAACAAATGAAGCTAGATAATTTGCCAAAGGCAAAGTTTTGTGTTCCCTTCATTTTTGTCTCTTTATTTTTAATTCTTTCTTTTGTGCCTTTTGTGGTTAAAATTCCATCTGTGAGTTTTACCCACCTGATTGTGCTTGATATTTATAAAACCCTTCTTCTGAATTCCCCACAGACCAATGCGGTAGCCACAGCCACGTTTAATGATTCGGAAGTAGGAGCTCCGAAAGGATAGTTGGGAAGTAGGAGCTTTTCGGAGACCAGGCTTCGAATGGAATCTGAAATACCATTACCCTCATTTCCCATTACTATAATGCCGTATGGTGAAAGTCCCTTTTCATAGATGCTCTCTCCATCCATAAAAGTGCCATAGATGGGCAACTCCTTACAATCAGGTAAAAACGTAGCTAAATCCACGTAATGCACCCTCACTCGTGCTAAAGCACCCATAGTAGCTTGAACGGTTTTTGGGCCATAAGTATCGGCACAGTGAAGTGAACAAATCACATCCTTAATGCCAAACCAATCGGCGATACGGATGATGGTACCCAGATTACCAGGATCTTGAACGTCATCAAGAGCGATACTCAATCTGGACTTCAAGTCATCCACAGATAATGACCAATTGTGTTTCTCAAATACCGCTATTACACCTTGAGGTGATTTTTGGTTCGAAATTTGTGATAGCTCATCGGTTGACAATTCAATCATCTCATCAGCATGTATGGATGAGTGAGACACACTCCAGTCCTTAGTGGCAACAAGTAGTACACATTTGAAGCAAGTAGAAAGGTCTACTACTAGTTTGGTGCCCTCTGCAACAAAAAGGGAGTGGTCATCCCTGAATTTTTTCAGCGAAAGACTTTTAATTAGTTTTATTTTACTTTTGGAAAGCATAAAAGGTAAGAATGGGATTGACAATCGGTTATTCTAATAATTTGAGTTGCAAAGCTAGCAAAGAAAACGGATAATAAGCTATATTTGCATAATGTTTTAAAGATGAGATATGTTGATAAGGAAACAAGGTAAATGGTGGGTGTTATTGGTTGTAGGCATGCTGTTTGTAGCATGCAATTCGGCTAAGTATGTCCCAGAAGGAGAATACCTATTGGATCAAGTACGGATCAAGTCTGACAACAAAGAGCTCAAAAATGAGGAGATGGATGAATATTTTCGGCAGACTCCCAACAATGCAATATTTGGAATTAAATCACTCAGGATGGCATTGGGCATCTATAATCTACGAGGTAAGGACACCACCACATCGTTTAATAAAATGCTAATGCGCATGGGTGAGCCACCTGTTATTTACAGTCCCACGCTTACTGCGCTCTCAGTGCAGCAACTGGAAAAATATGTTCATAGCAAGGGTTACCTACTTGGAAAAGTGGACTACAAACTATCCATCAAAGGTAAAAATGCCAAAGTAGAATATCTGGTTAAAAGTAATAAGCCGTATACGATTAACTCTTACCGAATAGATTTGCCAACCGATAGTCTCTCGAATGCTTCTATAGATACCACTAGATCTCTTGTGCAACCTGGTGCTCTGTTTGACACCGACGTGTTGAATGCAGAAAGAGAACGATTATCCAACCGATTCAGACGCAGAGGGTATTACAATTTCAACAAAGACTTTCTCACATTCACTGTAGACAGTTCATCGCACAACCAAAAAGTGGATGTTTGTCTTCAGTTGAAAGACTACATAAAAAATTCACCTGACACATTAACAAAAAAGGCGTTTAATAGCTATCGAATTAACAAAGTAATCTACTACCTTAGCTCGCCAGCAACCAACAGTCAGGACAGTGTTATGAGGAATGATACCATTCGGATGAAGGATTACTTCCTGATATCTCCTATAACACATCCGTTGAGCCTGGATGCTTTGGTTCAAAATACTTTTATTGACCCCAAAGCAAGATTCACCGATAGAAATGTGGATAAGACGTATGAGGCACTTAATTCTATTGGATCCATTAAGTACGTAAGCATCACTTTCAAAGAGCATAATGACTCTCTTTTGAATTGCTACATCAATGTGGTGCTGGGCAAGTTTGTTCAGACTTCTTCTGAAGTGGGTGCTACCTATTCTGCTACTACTGCCACCAATCCACGTGCAATAGGTGGAGCAGCCAGCCTCAGCTTCATTCATCGTAATGCCTTTAAGGGATCTGAATCTCTCTCACTCAATCTGAAGGCAAGTGCCGAAAAAATGGATATCTGGGCACAAGAGTATGGAGGTCAAGTAGCTTTAAGAATTCCAAAATTTGTTTTTCCGATAGGAAGTTACGAAGCCAAAAGAAAATTGCATGCTAGTACTGAGTTTAATTATGGGTTAAAATATCAATTCAGACCCACTCAGTTTGAGACTACCATTATGAATGGTGGTGTTCAGTATTCATGGGTTGAACGCTATTACCGACACACCTTTCAACTGATCAATCTTAATTACATAATTTATCCTCAAATTGATACAACCTTCGAGAAAGTATATCTGAAGCCTTTCTATAACGTGGAAACAAAACAAATTGAACCATCGCGCTTCAATCCCACCAACTTTGAAAATGTCTTTATCATGAGCATGGGCTATTTTGGATCCTATACTAATGCAGTGACTAGCAGACCACTCCAAAGCTTTACAAACACACGCTATTCCGTAGATTTTGCTGGCAACTCGTTATATGGTTTAAGTACTTTGTTGGGGTTTCCACAAGACTCTATGGGGGTGTATCGACTCCTTGGTGTAAGGTATTCGCAATACATCAAAGCAGATCTCAATCTGACACATCATAGCATCATTGATAAAAACAACCGTATTGTTTCTCACGTGGGATTGGGCGTGGTGTCCCCTTTTGCCAACGCCGACATTGTCCCATTTCAAAAGCGCTTCTATAGCGGAGGTGCCAATAGTATTCGTGGATGGGCTGAAGGCACATTGGGCCCAGGGACCTACAAGCGGTTTAATGGCAAAAACCGCGATTTCAACCAAGTGGGCGATTTGAAATTTGAGCTGAATGTGGAGTATCGGGCTAAAATTTCGGGTGTTTTTGAAGGTGCAGCATTTATTGATGCTGGTAATGTGTGGACCATTAAGGACTATGACACTCAAGCTGGTGGCACATTTCACATCAACAGTTTTATAAGTGAAATAGCAATAGCCTATGGGCTAGGCGTGAGATGTGACTTCTCATTCTTTATACTTAGGACCGATGTGGGTGTCAAACTTCGAGACCCTGTTTTACCTCCAGAAAATCGCTGGAGATTCTCGCCCACTTATCAGCAAGATGTGGCATTTCAAATTGCTATAGGGTATCCATTCTAATCCAGATAACCATCATTATCACGGAGAAAGCTACATCGGATAAATGTTATGTTGTGCGACGTGATGCCGTAGATGTGCGCATTTCTTGTTTTTGCTGTAAGTCCCCAAATGTGATCTATCCAACAAGTTTTTGAATGAAAGAACCAGTTTTGATACTTTGGAACATTGAGTCAAGAATTTGTGACTAGACAATGAGCTACCTTGTCCCCTTTCGGATACTTGACCCGCTTTTGCGGTTGGGAGAAAGGGTTAGGGATAGAGGTCTATAGTGACAAACAGATAACTTTAAATGGTTTAAACAAATGTAACAATTATAAATCTCAACTACTTATTTCGTGATAGAACCAAACAATCACATCATGAGTGTTGCAATTCTACTACTTGAAACGAAAAACTTGCCCATTCGAATCAAGCCTCACTAAAGTACTTCTTTCAGCTTCTTAACAAACAATTCTGCGTCTGACTTTGACAAACTAAGTGGGGGCAACAGCCGGATGGTGTGACTGCCACTAGCTCCAGTAAATATATGTTTATCAAAAAGTAGTGCATCCCGAATAGGCTTAGCAGGCTCAAAAAATTCTAGTCCTATCATTAGACCTACTCCCCTCACATCTTTGATTTTTGAGATTTTTTTCAATTCTTCTATCAAGTAAGCGCCAACTTTTTGAGCATTTTCTACCAAATGTTCTGCTTTGATAATATCCAATACTGCCAAAGCTGCCGAACACGCCAAATGACTACCTCCAAATGTAGTTCCCAGCAAACCATACGAAGCAGTAAACTTTGGATGAATCAATACCCCACCTACAGGAAACCCATTGCCCATACCCTTGGCTACGGTGATGATATCTGGCTTAATACCTGCATATTGGTGTGCAAAAAACTTACCACTTCGCCCATAGCCCGATTGTATTTCATCAAGAATCAACACCGTACCATTGGCTGCACACTCCTCCTCCAAAGCTTTCAAAAATGAAGCCTCAGGAATATGTATCCCTCCAATCCCTTGTATCCCCTCAATAATCACAGCGCACACATCACCCTTTCTCAATGACTTTTGCACAGCGTCCAGATCATTGAGTGCTATGAATTCCACATCAAAGCCCTCATTGATAGGTGCCACTATTTTTGCATTATCGGTCACTCTTACAGCGGCCGCCGTTCTTCCATGAAAACAGTTTGAAAACGCAATCACCTTTTTTCTACCAGTGTGAAAAGAGGCTAATTTGAGCGCATTTTCATTCGCCTCGGCGCCTGTACTCAACAAAAAAAGTGAGTAATCCTCATATCCCGAGATTTTGCCCAGTTTCTTAGCCAATTCTACTTGTAGATTATTAATCACCGAATTGGAATAAAAAACCAAAGTTTCGAGTTGCTGTGTTAATTTTTGTACATAAAATGGATGAGAATGTCCAACTGAAATAACCGCATGACCACCATACAAATCAAGGTATTCTATTCCTTCTTTGTCATAAGTGCGGCACCCTATACCCTTGGCTATTTCAATATCAAAAAGCGGATAAACATCAAATAATTTCATAACAATATGGTTCTAGTAGTTAGAATAGGACAATGATAAATTCAAACTCGATGCAACATTAGATTGAGGTGTAAATTGTTGTAGTATAATTTTTTAAACCAACGTATCTCTCAAACCAATGAAAGACCCCAGTAGAAAATGCAACCTCAAAAATGCAACCGAAGTACAAAGGTAAGGCAAAAAAAAATGATACAAGATATTTTATTTTAAAAAATCTTGTATATTTACAGCAAAACAAAAGAATTATTAACTAATTAAGATTTGAAAACGTATGGATGAACTAGTTAGAATTTATTGCAAAAACACCAAAACATTTCACGATTATCAGTTTGGCACATCGCTTCTGACAATCTATAACGACTTAAACATCAATTTAAATTATCAGGTTGTTGCTGCCCGTGTCAATCACAAAATTTCGGATCTCAATTTTTTAATTTATAAACCCAAAGACATCGAATTTATCGACATTAGCGATGCCGCTGGAATGCGTGTGTATGTGAGAACCCTTTGTATGGTGCTTGCCAAAGCTGTGGCAGACCTGTATCCAAATGCCACAGTTTGCATTCAACATTCTATCTCAAAAGGATATTACTGCAAAATTGAAAACCTGGAGCTAACAATTAATCAGGAAGTGATAGGAACCATCAAAGACAGAATCAAGTCACTCATCGCACAAGATAAGACCATCACCTGCAACGAACAGCAAACCACAATTGTAAAACAACTATTTCTCAACTCACCAAACAACGAAGACAAAATTGCACTTTTTGATTCGATAGGCAGCCCATACTGCAAATACTACCAAATTGATGATTTCATCGACTATTATAACAGTGCGCTGCTTCCCTCTACTGGCCATCTAGGATTGTTTGATTTGGTGCAGTATTATGAAGGTATGCTCCTAGTAATGCCCAACAGAGAAAATCCACATGAACTTGAACAGGTAGAATTTCTTCCAAAAATGTATGACATTTTCAAAGAGCATAAAAAATGGAATAAAATTCTAAACATGAGCACTGTGGGCGAGTTTAACATGGCATGTAAAGACAAAAAAACTCGCAACTTAATTAAAGTATCTGAGGCACTGCATGAGAAAAAAGTAGCTCAAATAGCCGACATGATTTCGGGAAGAAACGAAAAAGTAAAATTTGTTTTGATAGCGGGACCTTCATCGTCGGGCAAAACAACGTTTAGCAAACGACTGGCTATCCAGTTGATGGTGAGTGGACTGAAGCCATTAACACTTTCATTGGACAATTACTTTGTAAACCGCGAAAACACACCATTGGATGTGAATGGAGGCTGGGACTTTGAGCACTTGCATGCGTTAGATCTTGCATTATTTAATCAGCACCTTCAGCAACTTGCAAATGGAGAAGGAGTGGATGTGCCTACTTTCAATTTCGAAACTGGCAAAAGAGGTACATCAACACAAAGGCTTGAAATGACGGCAGACAGCATTCTTGTCATAGAAGGCATACATGGGCTTAATCCTGAATTGGTTACAGATATTGCTCCTGAAAAAACATTCAAAATTTTTGTTTCTGCACTGACCACCATTTCCATTGACAATCACAACTGGATTTCGACCACTGACACTCGTTTGCTTAGAAGAATAATACGCGACTACAAATACCGCAGCTATTCAGCACAAGACACTATTTCGCGGTGGCCAAGCGTGCGAAGAGGCGAAAACAAATGGATATTCCCTTATCAAGAAAATGCGGATGTGATGTTCAATTCTGCATTATTATTCGAACTAGCGGTACTCAAAAAATTTGCTGAACCTATTTTAGCTGAAGTGCCAAAATACTGCGATGAATATTCTGAAACCCATAGACTTCTCAAGTTTTTGAACTATTTTGGACCTATTCAAGACAGTGAAATACCACCTACATCTTTACTCCGAGAATTTGTGGGTGGCAGTAGTTTTAGCTATTAATAACACTCCAAACCAAAGTGCTTAATAATTACGATTTTATTTGCATAATATTAAACCTTTTTTTATATCTTTGCCTTCACTTCATAAAAATCGATAATTTTGAAGATAATGAAAAGACTTTTCACAATATTTCTTCTAGCCACATTGATACTTCCTTCTGTAGATGCTCAAAGACGCCGTACAACTAGTCGTGGTACGAGCCAGCGGTCAACAGGGACATACAGAAAGAACACTAGAGAGGCACCAGGCGAATTCAAAGGGACGTTTAACATTTCCTTGCTTGGACCTGGTCCAAGTTATTTGTTCGGCGATTTGGGTGGGTCTCAGGATCCAAAAAGTTTCTTTGGAGCTCCAGATTGGGTGATTACTGAAACCCGAACTTACTGGGGATTGGCAGCGGATGTGATTTTACCAAGTAATTTTGGTATTAGAGGTACACTGCACGGAGGTAGCTTTTTTGCCGAAGATATCAAAGCTAGAAATAGTGGGAGAATGTTTTCAACTACCACCACCATGTTTGAAGGAACATTACAAGCCATGATAATTGTATTGGGTGGTCCCAATGACATCGGAAGTAGACACACTGCCTACGTAGCATTTGGTGCTGGTTATGCTTATAGCCGCCCCAATTTTGTGGGTGACTTATCCATTCGCGTGCAAGATGCTTATAGACGAATGGACTATGTAGAATCTAGCCTTCTAACAACTTCAATTCCTTTTGGTGGAGGGTATCAATTCAGACTGTCGGACAAATGGTCAGTAGGATTTGATGTTGCATACCATTATTACCTGTCTGATTTAGTGGATGGAATATCAACTTCCTATTCAAGAAGCAGTGATGTATTGTTTCGCTCCAATATTTCGGTTACCTATCAACTATACGGTAACGAATGTAAAACTTGTAGTTGGTCCATTGCAGCTAAAGACCGTTTGAGACAAAGATAATATTGTTAGCACACATTATAGTTAGGGTAAGTTTAGGCATGAAACCACTGTACGTTAGCTATAACTAAATCAAGGGTCAACTCATAAAGTTTTCTTTATAGTTGACCCTTTTTACGTTCCGATTGTTATAAACTCATACACCTTTCTACAAACTTTGACACACAAGGGAATTAAAAATCAACGATGTTAATGATTATACAAAACTAACTTCACATCCCCTCTTTCGAGGACTTGAAGAGGATTAAATTTTTAAACGTATGAAACGAGCAAGACAAATAAACTCTGACACACAAGGAGATGTTTATGTGCGAGTTCCATCTGACAACTAAATAACAATTATAAACAGATGAAAGATTTTATTAAGTACACTTTTGCAACATTAGTAGGGATATCATTGTCAATGTTGATAGGATTTTTGATTATACTAGGCATAATAGGAGCTGCTGCTGAAACTTCCGATGACTCAAAACCCACCCTAAAGCCAAATTCGGTCTATCAAATAGACTTGCAAGGTCAATTGGTGGATCGCTCTGAAGCCGACGACTTGTCAGAATTCATCAGCAAAGGACTCAATCAATCTGATGAGTACATCATTGGACTTGACGATTTGCTACATAATATCGAAACTGCAAAAAAAGACTCAAACATTGTAGGCATTTACCTCAAAGGTGGAACCCTATCGGGTGGCTATGCATCGTTCAAAGAAATTAGGGATGCATTGCTTGATTTTCAGCGAACAGGGAAATTTGTTGTAGCCTATTCGGATGGTTACACCCAGAAAAATTACTACTTAGTATCTGTGGCAAATAAAATATTGCTCAATCCTCAAGGAGTTGTTGAGTTCAAGGGCTTGAGCGCACAAACCATGTTCTTCAAAAAAACACTTGAGAAAATAGGCGTTGAAATGCAAATAGTGAGAGTGGGAGCATTTAAATCAGCCATTGAGCCATACACCAACACGGAAATGAGCGACTCCAATCGCCTTCAGGTGAGCACCTTTATTCATTCCATTTGGAATAGTAGCCTTTCTGAAATCTCCAAGTCACGAAAAATTTCAACTGAAGATTTGAATAGCTATGCAGATGAAATGATGACACTGCAACCCACCGAAAGGAACCTAGAGTACAAATTAGTGGACAAGCTGGTATATGCTGACCAAGTAGACAGCATTATCAAATCCATGCGCATAAGAAAGTCGGAGGAAGAGCTAAACTATCTGAAACATACCTACATGTGCAAAATCAAGCCTGATGCCAAAATAGAAGAATCTAAAGTGGCTATCCTCTATGCCATCGGTGCCATTGATTATCCTGGTGAAGAGGGAATACAATCCAAGGAATTGATTGAAAGCATAGATGAACTAGCAAAAGATGAGGCAGTAAAAGCAGTAGTGCTGAGAGTAAACTCCCCTGGAGGTAGTGCCTACGGCTCAGAGCAAATATGGCGTGCACTTACCCTGCTCAATGCCAAAAAGCCATTGGTGGTGTCGATGGGCGATGTGGCTGCATCTGGTGGCTATTACATTGCAAGCCCTGCATACAAAATTGTAGCTGAACCAACAACCATTACTGGTTCTATAGGGATATATGGTATGATACCTAATATCAATGGGTTGAACGAAAAACTAGGATTGAGCTATGATGGAGTGAAAACGAATAAAATGAGTGACGCAATATCAATCAACCGAGCTTTCACACCAGAAGAAAAAGAATTAATGCAAGCCTATGTAAATAGAGGGTATGAATTGTTTGTAAAAAGATGCGCAGACGGACGAAAGCTGACTGTAGATCAAATCAAAGCGGTAGCTGAAGGCCGAGTATGGACAGGCGATGATGCCATAAAAAAAGGATTGGTAGATAAGATGGGAGGCATCAATACGGCCATTGACATTGCTGTTAAAAAGGCCAAA
>CAIUKZ010000083.1 GCA_903899865.1 uncultured Bacteroidales bacterium
CTGAAAAGGATAACACGTATTACCAACAGATTATTGACCACCTCAATCAACTACCTCCTAAAAACGGGTGGTATTCGGCACACTACGGCGGTAGTCTGACCGACACTAAAAAACCATTTCAACTCAAAAACACGCAACGGCTAGATGCTATTCGTGACGAGATAGAAAAATTGAATTTATTGTGGGAAGATAAATGTGTATTGCTCACTAGCTTGATACAAGCTATGGATAAAATCGATAATACCATGGGGCATTATGTAGCCTATCTAAATGGATGGTCAGCGCGGTCACATCACGATTTGACTCTGAAACTTCCCACTAGGTTCATATCACATGCAAAAAACAGAGTAATACGCGACGACGTGTTTAACACGGTGAGCAAATTTAATTTTGACTTGGCATATTTTGATCCTCCGTATGGATCTAACAATGAGAAAATGCCCCCAAGCAGGGTAAGATATGCAGCTTATTATCATCTGTGGACTACGATAGTAAACCATGACACACCCATACTTTTTGGCAAAGCCAATAGGCGGGAGGATTCTAGAGACGAGGTAGCAGGGTCAGTATTTGAAGAATTCAGAAAAAACAGCAACGGCGTGTTTTTGGCCATGGTAGCGGTGGAAAAGCTGATTAGACAAACTAATTCACGCTACATTATGTTGTCATACAGTTCGGGTGGACGTGCTACAAAAGAGCAACTGATGGATATTATCTCAGACAACGGTAAACTTATCAATATCAACATGATAAATTACAAAAAAAACGTTATGAGTCAAATGCGATCGACCAATGAATGGATCAATAGCGATGGAAAACATGAAGAATTCTTGTTTTTAATGGAAAAGGTATAACATTTCTTAAACTATATAAACAACTAAACAATTCAATATTTTTATGGAGACATTTTTAATTAGAGCGGTGCAGCTCATCATGAGCCTTTCCATTTTGGTGTTCTTTCATGAGTTAGGCCATTTTGGATTTGCCAGACTCTTTAAGGTTCGTGTAGAAAAATTCTATATGTTCTTCAATCCCACCTATTCTATAGTGAGGGCAAAGAAAATTAATGGCAAATGGGATATTAAGTACTTTGCCAAAAATGTACCTGCCAACGAAAGAGAGAAAATAGACGAACAAGGAAATACGGTGTTAGATAAAAAAGGCAAACCTGTATTAGAACCTATTCCATTAGCCGAATTACCGGAAGGTGACTGGCGCAAACATCCTGAAAGCACCGAATGGGGACTGGGATGGTTACCACTTGGTGGCTATTGCAAGATATCTGGCATGATAGATGAATCAATGGATACCACCATGATGGCTCAGGAGCCACAACCATGGGAATACCGCTCACGCTCGGTGTGGCAACGACTACCTATTATCATTGGTGGGGTGTTGGTAAATTTCATCATGGCCATGATGATTTTCTCTGCGGTCTTATTTACATGGGGAAGAGATGAACTTCCATTACAAAACGCGAAATACGGACTTCATTTCTCTCCTACACTATTAAAATACGGATTTCAGAATGGAGATAAAATCATCAAAATAGATGGAGTCAACATAGATGATCGCGCAGATGTGATTCAGCAAATTCTGATTGATGGTAAGCAGAAAATAACTGTAAAAAGAGACAGTCAAGAACTAGAAATACTGTTGCCCAAAGATCTTAGTCAGAAACTGTTAGCCGCTGAAGAAAAAGATATAGTATCTATTGCTTATCCTTTTGTTATCGATGAAGTAACCGACGGTTCACCCGCTTTACAAGCTAAACTCCAAAAAGGGGATAGCGTGGTATCAGTAAATGGTAAATCTACACCATTTTTCCAGGACATTTCCATAACATTGGAAGCCAATAAAAGCAAATCCATCACATTGGGATATGTGCGCCATGGCCAACTGGCAACATCATCTGTTCAACTGACCGAAACAGGGAAACTAGGTGTGCAAGTTAAAACTCCTTATGAATTTCTTAAAACAAAACATATTGATTATAGTTTTATGGAATCCATTCCTGCAGGCATTAGCTTCGGATGGGAAACTTTGGTGAGCTATGTAAAACAGTTCAAACTGGTATTCACCAGAGAAGGGTCCAAACATTTGGGAGGCTTTGGATCCATCGGAACAATGTTTCCAAAAGCATGGGACTGGCAGATATTTTGGTCCATGACTGGCTTGCTGTCTATGATATTAGCATTTATGAACATACTTCCTATTCCCGCATTAGATGGTGGTCATGTTTTATTTTTGCTATATGAAATGATAACAGGCAAAAAACCTTCGGATAAATTTCTTGAATATGCACAAACAGTAGGCATGTCATTGTTGTTTGCATTGTTGATCTATTCGAATGGTAATGATATTTTCCGAGCAATATTCAAATAAGAAAAAGCTTTCTACAAAAAAACGATTGTATGACCAACCAAACTATATTATTTTACTATTCCAAATGTGCCACATGCCGAAAAGCTGAGAAATGGCTCAAAGAAAAGGGTGTAACGTTTGAATACCGCCAAATGAAGGACGAAAAACCCACAGCTCACGAAATTGAGCAATGGATAGCAGACACAGGGCTTCCAGTGGCAAAATTCTTTAACACCAGCGGATTGCTCTACAAAGAGCAAAACATGAAAGACAAAGTAAAAGTGCTACCTCAATCAGAATTGGTAAGCATTCTTGCTTCCGATGGCATGATGGTCAAACGACCAATAGCACTAGTAGGCAACAAAGTGTTGGTGGGTTTCAAAGAAGAAGAATGGGCTGAAGTGTTCTAACCAAAAATTCGGATGTATGAAAAAACTAATATTTGCCACCAACAATGCACACAAGCTAGAAGAGGTAAGAGCCATGCTCGAGCCTCAGTACAGTATTATTAGCCTTGACGAAATAGGTTGCCATGACGACA
The DNA here is from genome assembly GCA_903899865.1 of uncultured Bacteroidales bacterium. Lineage (GTDB taxonomy): Bacteria > Bacteroidota > Bacteroidia > Bacteroidales > Paludibacteraceae > Paludibacter. The sequence continues at coordinate 2,906 of CAIUKZ010000083.1, forward strand.
TTCCTGAAACTGCAGACACGCTGGAAGGCAATGCGCTAATAAAGGCAAAATATATATTTGACAAATATGGACTAGACTGCTTTGCCGACGACACTGGTCTTGAAATAGATGCATTGAATGGAGAACCAGGCGTTTACTCGGCAAGGTATGCTGGAGAAGCTTGCATCCCTGAAGACAACATAAAAAAAGTGTTGCAATTACTTGGGGATAACGCCGATAGAAATGCTCGATTTCGCACCTCTATAGCATTAATACTAGAGGGGAAAATTCATTATTTTGAGGGGAAAGTAGAAGGTTACATTGAATCTTCACCAAAGGGCGAACAAGGATTTGGATATGATCCAATATTTACTCCACAGGGGTATGACAAAAGTTTTGCGCAATTGAGTGCTGGAGAAAAGAACGAAATCAGTCACAGAGGTTTAGCCATCAAAAAACTAGTTGAATTTTTACAACATTAATCTTCATCTAAAATAACTCCCCAAATTTGTCGTTACTAGTACATAACATAAACAAATGTCTATTATGAGAACACGCATTATCACTTTGTTACTTCTTCTATCTGGTAGCTTGACATCTTTCTCACAACTTGCCATGGGTAAATGGAGAACTCATTTGGCTTACAACAACATAACAAGTTTAGCGCAGTCAAACAACAAAATATATGCAGTAGGAAATGGAAGTTTGTATTCCTATGACAAACTGGATGGTGGTATCGAATTTCATAGCAGAATATCAGGCCTCAACGGATCAAGAATAGCTCATATTGAGTTTGATCAAATTCTAAACCAATTGGTGATAGTCTATACTGATGGCAATATCGACATTCTAAGTAACACTGGAGTGAAAAACATACCTGACTTGTCAATCAAACAAATGAACTCAAGCAAAGACGTCAATCAACTTATTATCTCTGGCGACAAAGCATATTTTTCATGTAAGTTTGGTATAATGGTGCTAAACCTAACCAAACTGGAAGTGGCAGACACCTATATAATTGGGCCAAATGCTACTGAAGTAGACGTGCTTTCCACAACTACAAATAATGGGTACATCTATGCTTTAACTGCAACAACACTATATAAAGCATCAGTATCAAGCAAACTACTATCCAATTATCAAAACTGGACTACCGAGTCCAATCTCCCGGGTTCAGGTAATTTGCAATCCACCACCAGTTTTCAAAACGAATTAATAGTACTGCGCGATAGCAAACTTTACAAACAGAGTACTGATGGCACATGGACGCCGCTTTTAACTGGTATTAATATTTCAAAAATTAGTAATACAGGAAACACACTTATTGCTACCAATGCGTCAAACATCTATATTTTTGACAACAATTTTAATCACAAAACTGTCAACTCCAACACTCCATGCCAAGATATTGTATACGACCCCATCAGTCAAACATTTTGGATAGGCGGAACCAATCTTAGTTACTTCAAAGAGGGCGAAAACATAAAAACACTCCCCATTGTGGGACCATCTGTCAATTCACCATGGAATATGACTTTCTCTGGCAAGAAACTATTTGTAGTGCCTGGCGGAAGATGGGTGAGCAATGCAGGGACTGATGGTGCTGTAATGATTTTTGAAAATAGCATGTGGACGAATCTCTATTCTAGCACCTTTGAGTCACAGTTCGGAATAAAAATGCACGATTTTGTAAATTTAGTAATTGACCCAACCGACAATAAACATTTTTTTGTGACGTCGTATGGTAATGGACTATTTGAATATAAAAACAATGCATTTAGTAAATGGTATAATCACCAAAACACGTCGAACGGGTTAGAAACATATTTTCCCAACAAACCA
>CAIUKZ010000084.1 GCA_903899865.1 uncultured Bacteroidales bacterium
CAACATTGCTGAAGGTCATGGACGGAATTCAGAAAAAGATTTGGTTCGGTTTTTATATTTTGCTTTGGGTTCAGCATCCGAATTAGAAACACAAATTTTGCTTTCACAAAATTTAGGTTTTATGACTGAGGATGCATTTAATCAGATAAGTGAATTAAATACGGAAGTAATCAAAATGATGGGTTCATTAATCCGATCGAAAAATATTGAGAAATTGGAGATTTTGCCAAAAGATAATTCTGAAATAGTAAAATAAATTAATTCTGAGTATGAGCATGTATTATGAGGACCAACCGTTTACTCGTTTACTTGTTTACTCGTTTACTAAAAAATCATGGAAAAAAGTATAAATGTGACGCTTAAAGTTTGGCGTCAGGCAGGTCCAAAGGTCAAAGGTGCTTTTGAGACATACAAACTAAATAATGTTTCTACTGATAGTTCATTCCTCGAAATGATGGATCAGTTGAACGAGCAATTAATCAGCGAACGCAAAGAACCAGTAGTCTTTGATCACGACTGTCGCGAAGGTATCTGTGGCATGTGTAGCATGTTTATCAACGGACACCCACACGGTCCTGATGGTGAAATCACTACTTGTCAGCTACACATGCGTATGTTTAAAGATGGTGAAACTATCACCGTAGAACCATGGCGTTCTGCTGCATTCCCTGTCATCAAGGATTTGATGGTAGATCGTGGAGCGTATGACAAGATTATTCAAGCTGGTGGATATGTGAACGTAAACACAGGCGGTGTGCCTGATGCTAACGCTATTCCAATCTCCAAGATTGATGCTGATGAGGCAATGGACGCTGCATCATGCATCGGATGTGGAGCTTGTGCTGCTGCTTGTAAGAATGGTTCAGCCATGTTGTTCGTTGCAGCTAAGGTGAGTCAATTGGCATTGTTGCCACAAGGTCGTGTGGAAGGTGCTGCACGTGCTAAAGCCATGGTTGCCAAAATGGACGAACTTGGTTTTGGTAACTGTACTAATACAGGTGCTTGCGAAGCAGAATGTCCTAAGAATGTTTCTATTTCGCACATCGCTCGTTTGAACCGCGAATTTATTTGCGCTAAATTGAGCGATTAATCCAAGGAAACTTTATAAAATGTTAAGCCACCAAGTTCTATGATTGAACATGGTGGCTTTTCTGTTGGTGATATTTATTTCAATTGCCGTTCCTTGAATGGAATGGCAATTGACAACCCAAATACATCATTATTTAGTTCTACTTACTGATGCTGCTTATTTTACCTTGCTAATCCTTACAAGGCGTGCTCCATGATTGCGAACATCCAACGAAATAGAATCGGAGTAAACACCAACGTCCGTCTTGCTCCACAGGTCGCGTACTTTACACTTGTCGGTGATGCCTAAGTCTTTAAAGTTTAGATTGACTTTTGCTGATTCTTGCGGTATGTTAACAACAGGGTTTTGAAGAAAAACAAGAAACTTTACTGTTGCACCACCATTTCTACCAACACATCCATTATCAAGCCCACCCATGGCGGAAAAAGTGTCGTAACCTTCTGGAATATCGAATTCAATAATCGAATTTGAATGAGTACCTATACCTTCGGCATATTCTTTATTTTCTACATTTAAATTTTGATTCCCTACGTTTTTATTGATTATTGGTTTGCCCCAACCTGCAGAAGCCTTTACCCATTTAAGGTCAGTTAATTTCAAAGTGCCTTTGGTTCCAGTCAGTTTGGGTTCTATCCAGTTGGCAAGATCGTTGCCGAAGCCATCACCAGCGTCATCCACTACAAGATAGAGTTTTTTGGAACCGTTTAAACCAACTTTTACTTCTGTACTCTGTTTTTTGCGAGTAATAAGTTTGCTGGTATAGACGGCATGCGATGGTTCAATTTTCACTTTGTCATTGGCGAAAAACAAAGCGGCATAGGTGTCGCCTGTTTTTGGGTCATCGGCAAGCCATATTGTTCGTTTGCCATCGTCAGACAACAAGCGGTTGTTGGTGCTGTTTTTAGTAATGTCAATCGCTTCGGGATTGGTGAGTAGGCTGAGCGTGAAATCATCATTGCTAGGCATATCGCCACCAAAGAATAATGGTGATCTGAAAATGGTCCACATGGTCATCAATGCGTATTGTTCGTCTTTGGTGAGGTTGGTCATGCGGTCGGTACCTATTTCGCTTCTGATGGCGATACGCCCCAATGGAATCATGTCGCAGTCTGGCCAGTTGCCAGGTGCTCTGTGTGCATACCATTTTTTGCTCACATCCATCACATGAGTAACATCCCCCCAGATATCCCATACATCTTCCACCATGCGCCACATATTAGCATGGTCTTTAACATGGTTGGCTTGCTCCGCAGGTGTTTGTCCTGGCGAGGTACTCAGCACAATGGGTCGTCCGCATCTGTCAATAGCATTGTGTATCAGGTCTATTTCACCCTTGTGGTAAGGTTGCGAAAGGTCATCCACTTTTATAAAATCCAAGCCCCAACTGGCATATAGCTCCATCAATGAATTGTAATATTCTTGAGCGCCCGGTTTGTTGGCTACGATGGTGTAATTGTCTTTAAGCCATCCACATAGGGTGTCTTTAGAAAATATCTGGTCGGCAGTAATTCCGTTGGCGCCTTTGATGGGCAACTTACGTTCCACCGCTACTTTGGGGAGGCCGCGCATGATGTGAATACCAAATTTGAGACCTTTGCTGTGGATGTAATCTGCAAGCTTCTTAAAACCTGTGCCATTGGCAGCCGATGGAAAGCGATTAACGGCAGGCATATATCGGCCATATTCGTCAATCACATATTGTGGATCCTTTTGGTTGTACACGCCTCCCTTTTCGTTTTCAACATACCAACGGATATCTACCACAATGTATTCCCAGCCGAATTGTTTCAGTTTCGTTGCCATATAATCAGTGTTGGCCAAGACTTCTTGTTCTACCACCGAAGGACCATAGCAATCCCAACTGTTCCAACCCATTGGCGGAGTAGGTGCCCATTTTTTAAATTCGCCTGATGCAAAACTTTTTTGACCATCAGTCTGACCTGAACCATTCAGGAAAATGCTAATGCTGAAAACCAGCAACAATACTTTTTTCATAGTTATTGAATTAGAGTTGTTAATTTTAATTTACAATTACAAAACCAGCCAATGGTTTGATTTTCAAGTTGGTTTTTTCTGAAAGTTGAATTGGAGACTGTTGGAGGTCTTTTTCGCCATCGTTGATAATCATTGCATTTTTGCTTCCTTTTGCAAACGCTACATTCATGTTCACTTCCAATTCGTTTTTGGTGGCATTGATGCCACCAATGTACCACTTGTTGCCACTTTTGCGGGCGATAATCACATATTTACCGGGGTAGCCGTCGATAAATTTCACATCGTCCCACGTACCGGGTATATTGCGGAAGAATTCTTGTACAAAATCCTTTTGCGATGCCATACCCGTAGAAGTTTCGGCATAGTGTTGTACTCCCGAAAGGAAAAGTACCGAAAGTGCCAGTTCGAATCCTTTGGTGTCGGTTTTTTTACTTTTTTCGATACTGGTGAAATTTACGG
>CAIUKZ010000085.1 GCA_903899865.1 uncultured Bacteroidales bacterium
ACCTTTGTGCCAGTCGGGCTTATGCACCACGATGGAGCGGCGGAGTGAGTAATTTTCATTTCCAGCTATCAGTGCAATCGCCTCATCTGTGATTGATTTGTCCAGACCTTTTCTATCCTTGTTGTATTCGTTGATAATGTCGCTTTTGGTTTTTACAAATTCCAGATCGTTGGAAATGAGCAGTTCCACCGCTTCGGAGGCCAACTTCATGCGTCCTGATGCATTGATGCGTGGCCCTATTTTAAAGACAATATCACTGATGGTTATCTCTTTGTCTCCAAGTCCACATACCTCTAAAATACCCTTCAGCCCAGGGCTTGGATTGGAATTGATTTGCTTTAGTCCATAAAAAGCCATGATTCTGTTTTCACCCACAATGGGTACAATGTCTGAAGCAATGCTTAGGGCTAATAAGTCCAGTAGGGGAGTAAGCTCCAGAAAATCAATGTTGTTCGTAATGGTAAATGCCTGCATCAACTTAAAGCCCACTCCACATCCCGAAAGGTGCTTAAATGGATATTTGCAGTCCAAGCGTTTCGGATCTAACACTGCTACCGCTGGTGGTAATACGCTATCAGGCATGTGATGATCGCAAATGATAAAATCAACACCTTTTTGGGAGGCATATTTTACTTTCTCTACAGCCTTAATGCCACAGTCCAGTGCAATAATCAATTTGAAGTTGTTTTCAGCTGCATAGTCAATGCCTTGAATCGAGATTCCATACCCCTCTGTGTATCTATCGGGGATGTAGAATTCCAACTTATCATAATATTGCTTGAGAAATTTATAGACCAATGCAACCGAAGTGGTGCCATCAACATCATAATCACCATAAACCAATATTTTTTCGTTATGCTTCATGGACTTTGTTAGTCGCTTTACAGCAACATCCATGTCTTTCATCAAAAAAGGGTCATGCAAATTACAAAAGTCGGGACGAAAAAAGCTTCTTGCTTCTTCAAATGTAGTAATCTCACGTTCTATCAATAACTGAGCAAGCATTGGGCTAATGCTCAGTTCGTCAGACAATTGCTGCTGAATAATCCTTTGGTCAGCGGTAAGTGCCTTAAAAATCCACTTGTTTATCATGTTTTTGTTTTTTTTCTACTCAATGAAGGTCTCATGCCTTCTAATACAATCATTCCTCTGCATTTCAACACATTAATTCAACGCCAATATGATCATCCTATTCCGATACAGTGATGGTAAAAGTAGATAAATTTCATTAATCCCACAACATACATAAATCAAAACCACCTGCACTATTGAAGTGCTAACAAATCGTTTCAAGTGGGTGTTGAAGAATTATTTTAGAATATCGGCACAGAGTCAAAATAATTTACAAAAAAAATCGTTATTTTGTATTCCAAAGAATTCAGATGAAAGGACTATACTAATAAAATGAAGGAACAAATCCATAATGCAGTAAAAATTCTCAGAGATGGTGGACTGATATTATTTCCTACCGACTCATCATGGGCTGTTGGAGCCGATGCCACCAATGAAGTCGCTATAGAGAAACTTAAAGTTTTGCTGGGGATAAACAGCCCCGAGTGTCTGGAGGTGTTGATAGATCAGGCTGGTAAACTACAATCCTATTTAGAAGAAGTGCCAGACATGGCTTGGGATCTAATCGAATTGAGCGAAAAGCCTCTCACTATTATTTATTCACAAGTCAAAAACCTTGCTTCCAACCTACTTTCTGATAGAAAATCCATTGGAATAAGAGTCACTCGCGATGTGTTTTCGAGGAACCTTTGCACTCAGTTTAGAAACCCCATCGTAATAGCATCTGCAAACAAACAAGGAATGGAAGTGCCCAGAAATTTTCAAACGGTAGCCGATAGTCTTAAACAATCGGTGGACTACGTGGTTGATTATCGTCAAGAAGAAAAGGTTATTTTTACACCTTGTTCTGTTATTGAACTTGGTAGTGGCAATACCATTAAAATTGTGAAGGAATAGT
>CAIUKZ010000086.1 GCA_903899865.1 uncultured Bacteroidales bacterium
ATGCACAACACCTGTGGTGCTATGTCGCTCCTATTGCGAAGAAGAGCTACAACAACTTCAAATCAAATCGGCAGCAGACCTTGGAGTTCATTTCATTGATGGATTTGGCGATGGTATTGCCCTTAGCAATCAAGGCATCATAACACCTGAGCAAATCAATTCTGTGGCTTTCGGCATTCTACAAGCATCCAGAGTGAGAGTGTCTAAAACTGAATTTATTTCCTGCCCTAGCTGTGGTCGTACTATGTTTCACCTACAAACAGTAGTGGCTCAGGTCAAAGCTAGAACCTCTCACTTGAAGGGACTGAAAATAGGAATCATGGGTTGCATAGTCAATGGCCCTGGCGAAATGGCTGACGCTGACTATGGTTACGTAGGTGCGGGTAAAGGCAAAATCAGTCTTTACAAACGGAAAGAATGCATTGAGAAAAACATCCCCGAAGCAGAAGCAGTAGATAAATTGGTTAGTCTTATAAAAGCCAATGGCGATTGGCATGACGAATAAATTCATTCATATTCAAAAGCTTACAATTCACATATTATTTTAACCTTAAACAAATTACACTAACGAACAAATGAAAAAATCATTTTTTGCTACAGCATTTCTTTTTTTATTATTGATGACTAGTTCCGCCGAAATTAAAACACTTGGTTTACGATTTGCAGACATTGGCAATGGTGCCGAAGTTTCATTTCAGTCCACCATGGGTAAAGCTAACCGATTAGAACTTGACCTCGGAGCTTACTCTCAAAGTTTTAGACTCTCTGGTATTCTTCAGTGGAAATGGAACTTGAACCAACTAGGACCAGGTTTTGCTTGGTATGCAGGTGGTGGACTGAGTGCTGGTAGTTACTATGGCAATAACATTGGTCTAGGGATATTGGGACAAATAGGGATAGAATACAACTTTAATATCCCATTACAGATTTCGTTTGACTGGCGACCAACGATTTGGAATTCCTATTATACCTATTACAACGGCACCGGGCTTGCGGTGAGATATAGGTTTTAGTCCGCAGTCTGCGTCTCAATATTTAGATGCCTGATGGGTTCTGTTTCCAGACAGGAAAATGAAGTAGTAACCAGAAAGTCTGGAACACTAAAGAAATCAATTCAAAAACATGATGACCAAAAACGCGTAAGGATATCACTTATTCTTATGCGTTGTTGGTCTGTTTTTATTTAAGGGGTCACATGAATTTTGCGGTCAAACTTCATCCTAACTCATTCTATTCATCTGGATTCAGCACCTGGTTTTAGAAAAGCATAAAGATACCGTACCTTAGTTTATCAATTTTACGTTTCGTTTGTTGAGGGGGAAAATAATCAATTTGTTTCGTTTCAAAGTATATAGTCGCCTTCCAATTAGCATTTTCGAATAATTTGGAAACCTCAATCAATGAGCCTTTGGTAGAGAATCTTGAATTTACTTTATTTCCACTTCGCTCACTAAACAAGTGTTTGACATCCATTAATTTCACCCTTACAGACTCATTGCTTACAATGACACTATCCATACTTTTATGAACAGCATTATCAAAAAATGAAGCATTAACAATGCAAGAGTCTTTGATTTGATTTTTATATCTAAATGTAAGATCTAAGGTCAATAGGTTTTTGTCCTTATCAGTAAATGACAACGGTTTGATAAAATACTGTGTGCCATCATTTCCCACGAAAAATGTTTCATACAAATTTTTTCCTGAAGAAGTACTTGCACTACTTTTAAAGCCCATGCAGCTAGTGAGTGATAACATTAGCAATCCAAAGCAAAATTTAATTTTAAAATTTGAGGCCATTGTCTTAAAACATTTCTTATTCATTCTAATTTCTTGTAAACTGTATTCTTTTGGATATCTTTTGCTTAGAAAACAACGAGTCGGAAATTTCTTTTTTACCAGTTGTTAAAGCTAGATATATTGTTCCTTTATCTAGTGATGTAGCGTATTCACAAATATACAATCTATTTTTGTAATACTTCTTGAAGAATGAATGAGAGTCAAATTCAAAAACAAGATCTTGACAATCTGAGCTTAGTTTTTTAGCATTAATCATATTGCCAATAGAGGTGTTATAAGGAATTCCAATAAATACATTGTATCTCGAATGATGTATGTATTTAAACAACGGAACTTGAAGATATTGATTATTGAAATACGATTTGTACAAATCATTGATTTTAGGACGAACAGTAGAAATGAATTCCCCTTCCTGCATTTGGTACGAAGCGTTGTTGAATAGATATAGTTCCTTACTGTCCTTATGAGAACAAGACAGTAATAATGCCAACGAAATAAAAGCAATGATTTTCATCATATTGTAAGTAATTAAAAGACACAGGAGCCCTATATTATAAGGCTCCTGTGCAAAATAAAGTCTTATTCTCCTGTAACAATTGTTGTATAAGAATCAACAAGTCCTAACACATTAGTGTGTTTAATGTCAACAGTAGAAATCTTAGTGATGCCACCATTTTTAGCTGCAGAACGAATGCTAGCATCTGCATCGAATGCAAAAATATGAAGATAAACTGACCCTGTTGATTGACCAACTTTATTACCAACAGGATTACTTGTTGCACTAACTGGCAAAGTGATAGAGCAACTTGACATCAATGCAGCCAATGAAATAGAAGCTGCAACCATTTTAAATTTTCTCATGAAACAATTGTTTTTTTTATTTGCCTACTCATAAGCTGTTCGGCTTCCGCTCCCTACTCTTTATTGGATTTTCAGG
>CAIUKZ010000087.1 GCA_903899865.1 uncultured Bacteroidales bacterium
CGATCTAGAAGCTAAGAGAGTATTTGAATCAACAACAGAAGATTTTATATCTAACATTTATGTAAAACGATGTGATGAGTTTATCGAAAATCCTCCCTTGGATACGTGGAATGGGATTTATACGATGAAAGAAAAATAAGGACTAGGCTTGTAGTCTTGGGTTAAAATCAGTCAAAGAAGAATAAAATGGTTAAGTTACTTTTCCCCATCTAATCTAAGTTAATAAAAAACTACCAGTTTTAAATATAGAATGCTGAACGATTCATTTTGATTAAAAGAATTTGGATAACCATTTATTCCGCAAACTAGGAATTCATCAAGTAGTAGAGACCAAAAAGAAACAGGTTAATAAAACCTATGACAGTCACTGCTAAAAGAAAGTCTGAAATTCGACCTGTACTTAAATCTAACAAAAATACTTTTTCTGAAAATCCAAATCCATACAGATTTTTAAATTCTTCTACTACATCTGATCTAGGTCCTTCCCATAAAAAGTCTCTAAGGATGCCAGAATGAGTAGTTCCACCAAACGACTGTCCCAGAGTAGATGCCACAGAGAAATCAATTGAAGAATCTGATTCTAAAAGAAATGCAATTTTATCACCGGACTCGTAATTCGAAACCACCATTGGGCGAAAGTACTTTGTAGTTGTAGATCCCCTCTTCTTTGTTGTAAGGGAAATTTCTGAATCTAAAACTTTTCCGAACACCGTTAAATTACTAGTTCCAGTTTGATTTCCATTTTTTAAAAGGTCTTCGATTGAAATTTCTGCCTTTCCTGTATCCATTCCGTGCAATATTCGTGGCAGGAGAAATCCTGTAAAAAATATATTTAATATCAGAAAGAGACCCCAAAAAATCACTTTTCTCTTTTTGGGATCAGTAAACGCAGAGTTCATTAGAAATTAGTTACTCACGCACCGGGAATATCCTTTATCTTCTTTCTTAGTTCTTTTCTCGTCACCATAAAAGAAATGTGCAGTCCACATAACTTTTTCTTTAGCGTTTGTGGGAGTTGAAGACCAATATCGATAAGCGGCTGTTTTCGGAAAAGCAGTTGGATCAATTTTTGCATCAGTTTGAGAATCCAAAACTAGAAGCCCAGCAATTTCTTCTCTTTTAGGTAATCTCCATTTCTTATTTTCGAGCTTTAAAGAAGTACAGTATATATTTGCCTGCATCCAATTATGTTGCGCGGCTTCGCCTTCGCATGTCAAAGGGTCTTGTCCATCACCACATTTTTGCCAAATTAACTTGGTTCCCGAATCTTTCACAGTTCCATTTCCGTTGTCTTCAAACGGAGCTGAAATTATCGAACTAAAACTCATTAATAGAGCAACTAGCGCAAATTTTTGATTTTTCATTACTTTCCCCTTTTTTTTAATCTTATCCTACTTTTTTACGAGCCTAAATACCTTTACATAACAAACTTCATCTGGGTCTTTTACGGTTGTAATTTTTCCTATTACAGTTATTTGCTGTTTCAAAGACAATAATTCATTGTCATCTCCATGGATTTTTAAATCTTTTTCAGAATAACCA
>CAIUKZ010000088.1 GCA_903899865.1 uncultured Bacteroidales bacterium
ATTTATGCAAAGCTTCGTACATCAGGATTGCATTTTCTACAGGCACCACACTGTCATCACCTGCATGTACAATAAACGCTGGCGGAGTACTTTCTTTCACCTGCAACTCATTCGAATACAGTTTTACCAATTCATTACTTGGATGCTCACCCAGCAAGAGTCGCTTCGACCCTTTGTGAGTGATGGAATCAGCCATAGAAATTACAGGGTAAATCAATGCCATAAAATTGGGTCTGCAACTCATCCGCTCTACACTGTCAGTCGCTTCTTTATTCCCATTGTCAAAATGGGTACCTACCGTAGCTGCCAGATGACCTCCAGCCGAAAAACCTATTACACCGATTTTATCAGGACTTACACCCCATTTCACCGCATTGGCTCGAACCATTCTCACAGCTCGCTGTGCATCCATCAATGGCACTTTATACTGGTCAATGCAGGTTTCTGGCATTGGCAACCTGTACTTTAACACAATGGCTGTAACACCTATTGAACTAAGAAAGTGTGCAATATCTCTCCCTTCTAATGTGGTGGATTCAATCCAATAACCACCCCCCGGACAAATAATCACTGCTTGTCCAGTAGAAAACTTTTTAGTAGGGAAATAAACCATCATCTCCGGAATTGTAACTCCAGATATTGCACCTTCATATTTTAACTCAGCCTTTTCTTTAACTGTACTTGGCTTTGAATTAGGAATAGCACCCGTGTAAAGGGGAAGTTTCAGATCTTGAGCCGTGACAAACGAAGAACACATAATAAACAACCAACTGAAAAATAATACTTTTGATCTCATCCTATTGAATTTATATTTATGTTATTTGAAATGATAAAACATGCTTTGAATAATGGAAGTACTATTTCTTCTTGTAACAATAGTAACCATTTACCTTATTCTCTCCAACCATAGTTCGAGACTATTCTTCCATGAAGCAATGTGTCTATTGCTAGAAGAAAGTCCAAAACCGTGTCCACCTTCTGACAGTATATGCAATTCTGAAGGGATGTGCTTTTTACATAATGCTTGATACATCAGCACAGAATGCTTGTATGAAACAATCGAATCATCTTGTGCATGGACTATAAACGAAGGCGGAGTACTTGCTGTAACATGCAGTTCATTAGAATAGTAAGTAGAAAGTTCTTTGGTTGCATCCACTCCTAATAATTTTTCTTTCGATCGAGTGTGTAAGGTGGAGTCTGAAAATGAAATGACAGGAAACATTAAAACCATAAAATTCGGTTTACAACTCATCTGTTCGATAGAGTCTTTAGCTCCACTGTTTCCTGCATCAAAATGAGTAGCCACGGTAGAGGCTAAATGTCCACCTGCCGAAAATCCCATTATCCCAATTTTATCGGGATTCACTGCCCACTTTTTTGCGTGAAATCTTACCATTCGCATAGCACGTTGTGCATCCAACAATGGAGTTTTATGTGGCTCAACGGATGTTAATGGATTGGGCAATCGATACTTCAAAACTATCGCTGCTATGCCTATCGAGTTCAAATACCTCGCAACATCGGTTCCTTCTACATGATTGTCATAAGATAACAATCTATAACCTCCCCCTGGGCAGAGGATAACAGCCTGACCTGTTGCATTCTTTGACTGTGGTAGATATACTGCAATTTCCGGATTTAC
>CAIUKZ010000089.1 GCA_903899865.1 uncultured Bacteroidales bacterium
ACACATAGTTTGCCTATCGGCAAATTGGCTTGTATGGCAAAGGGAAAATTAAACCACATAGGTACATAGTTTGGGATAGAGACGTTGAATGCGGCGTCTGAAAAAATATTTTTGAACACGAAGACACGAAGGCACGAAGTGGCTAAGAAAAACTGCTTGATTTTATTTGTGTCATTTTGGACACGCTACCCGATGGGTTGACATGTATCGAAAATGTTAGATTGTTGGCGCCAATGTTGCAAGACGACCACGCAGGAACAAACTTTTGAATTTGAACAATATAGAAAATGGCTAAAAAGGTACTTTTATTTTTATCGCAAGGATTTGAAGCTTATGAAGCCAGCGCATTTACCGATGTGATTGGATGGAGTCGTGAAGTTGGATTTAATGCTATTGATTTAATTACAACTGGACTACGACCTGAATTTACTTGTTATTGGAATTTAATAGTTAAACCAGAATTGACATTTGATAAAATTAAAGTTGATGATTTTGATGCTATAGCAATTCCGGGTGGAGCACCAATTGCTGGATTTCTTGATGATGTATATGATGAAAGATTTCTAAACCTTATCAGAGAGTTTGATAAACAAGAGAAAATAATTGCCTCGATTTGTGTAGCTGCATTACCAATTGGAAAGTCAGGTGTTTTAAAAAATAGACAAGCAACTACATGGGATTTAAACGATGGTAAACGACGAAAAGAATTATCTGATTTCGGAGTTGTTGTTCAAGATAAACAGATAGTAATAGACAAAAATATAATAACATCGACTGGACCAGCAACGAGCCTTGAAGTTGCGTTTAAATTGGTAGAGATGTTAACAGATATTCAAAACGTAACAGAAATTAAAAAGAATATGCGTTTTATTACTGATTGATAAATAAACACTGGCGCCAACATGGGCTCATACACCACTGGGGTTTAGGTGGTTACGTCAAATATACATCTTTTTTTATAACTTTGTGTATGTTGATAAGAAAGTAGCTTCGAATTCCCCAGCGTCGCATTGCCCCGACCGTTAACAGTAAGTAGACACACAAGGACATGATTATTCACAACACCCTCTCTTAAAGTCCCCGCAGTTTATCCCGTCATAAACGGGAGGGGATTTAGGGGGCTAAAACTATAAAAACATGAAAAAAAATATCGTTATTACTCTATGGATTTTGCTATATGCATCATGCTTAGGTTTTGTATTACCTTTTCTTTTCAGTGCAAAGTCTCATTTTGCAGTTATATGTGGTGTGTTATTGATTGTGTTATTAATCATCAGAATGATCACCTTCTCTAAATTGGATGAAGTTAAAAATAGGTTCAATAAGTTTAAACAAAATAAAATAGACGGTATCAAATGAAAAATGCATTAAAAATTAGCTTATTTCTTGTGCTCCTTGTGTCGGTGACAAGCTGCACGAATGTTCCAGTGGGTAATGTGGGTATTAAGGTCTATAAACTTGGAGGTTCCAAGGGAGTAGATACAGAAGTACTTGGCGTGGGAAGGTATTGGATAGGATGGAACGAAGAGCTCCATTTATTTCCTACCTACCAAGTGAATTACACATACACAAGAGAATCAAACGAAGGTTCGCCAGATAATGAGGAGTTTATGTTTCAGACTAGGGAAGGGATGGAATGTTCGATGGATTTAGGAGTAGCCATGCATTTTGAGATGAATTCTATAGTCAAAATGTTTACCACCTACCGCAAAGGTCAAGAAGAAATCAGATCGGTGGTAGTTAGAAATACCATCCGTGATGCATTGAATAAAATAGCTGGGAATATGCCCGTAGAGTCGGTATATGGTGCTGGCAAGGGTCTGTTGGTAGATAGTGTGTATAAAATGGTGAGTTCTGCACTTGCGCCCACAGGGATATTAATAGATAAAGTGTCGCTGATAGGAAGTGTAAGAATACCAGAATCAGTCAAAGAAGCGCTGGACTCAAAAGTGAGAATGACTCAAGAGGCTCAAAGGGCTCAAAATGAAGTAGCCAAAGCCAAAGCAGAAGCAGATATTCAAACCACCAAAGCACGAGGAGAAGCGGATGCGTTGAAAATTAAAGGGGAAGGAGAGGCCTATTATAACCAAAAGGTATCTTCCTCACTTACACCCCAACTTGTGGAAATGAAACGACTGGAAAAATGGGATGGTCACTATCCTCAAACTTATGGCGTCAATGGAGGATTGATGATCAAGTAAACAGAAATCTTTTTAAAACTATATACAGGCTTGTAACTTCGGTGTTGCAAGCCTGTTTTATAACTGAATAAATTCAGAGTCAATAGAAAGTGATTCAAAGGCAATTAGATGATTAAAATTTTCATCAAAAAAAGAAAGCAAGCTTTAGAATATGTACTCTGTTTGGTGTATTGTTACTAACAACAGCTTCACCTTGTCAGAGTCAGGATTTACAGGATTTGAGAATTTTCAGAATTTTTGAATTATAGAAATATTGAACCATCACCGCTCTTTTGTAACTTGGGGAAGGTCGATAAGGCCCCTGGAGTGCCATCTTTAGCGCCTTAGTAGTAAGCTAATAGAACGGATTAAGACTGCGTAGAGGCAGTGCGTGGAGTTCCAGCACTGCCTCTGCTTTTTAAATGCTGATTTGATAGGGTGGAAGTCAGTCAATCGATAATTAATTTTATCTTTGTAAAGAAAAAAAACTGAGGCGGATATATGCGCAACTGCTTTGCTCTATCAGTGGGGATTAGTTAATCATATTTTGATGTTAGCAGTAATTTTAAGAAACAACGAAATTACAGACAATAAATAAAAAATTTTACGACTATGAAAAAGATTACTTTGATTGTTTTGACAATTTTATTAACCACTTTGGGTTCTTGCATATCTAATAAAAAGATTCAAACTACATTTTATGATAAGACATGGACAGAGGTCTCAAATTTAAAAGATGCAGAATATTACAGACTAAAACAAACAACTAAGGATTCATTGGGAAGGGTTCTATTTTTGGTAAAGGATTATTACAAAAAAGATAGTGCTCTTCAAATGACAGGTAGTTTGGATAATAAAAAAAATAGAAATGGTTTATTTACTTGGTATTATAAGAATGGAAATAAGAAAGAAGAAGGATTTTATAATCAAAATAATAGAGAAAACGAATTTAAGTTTTGGTACGAATCAGGTCACATTAAATCAATTTCTTATTATAAGAACGATACGATTTTAAAGTATCAGTCAAATTATGAAAATGACTCCATTCATGTGATTATTGATTCATATAAGAATGGTCTGATTAATGGCAAGTTGTTATCATATTATCCTAATGGTAAAATATTAAGGGCTGAAAATTATGAGAATGGTAAATTAGTAAATAGCAAATGTTTTTCGACATTAGGTACTGATACAATATATTATCCTCATCATTGTCAACCAAGATTTCCTGGAGCAATAAATTCGTTTGGCAAATATTTAAATGAAAACTTAAGATACCCTCCACTAGCTGCTTCATATAAAATACAAGGACAGGTAGTTATAAAAGCAACAGTTGATGTTAATGGTAATGTTGTTGAGCCAGTAGTAGTTCATTCTGACAATGAAATATTTAATAGTGAAGCAATAAGAGTTGTGGCGAATTCTCCTAAATGGTTACCAGCAGAGAGAGATGGAATTCCATGTGAAGCAATTATAAGGATTCCAATAAGATTTTATCTTAAATAACCACATGCTCCCTGCCCGTGCCGCTATGTAATCGGTGTGGTGCTCGAAAATGTCAGAATCAGGATCAAAATTTGCAGGATTGGAGGATTTTCAGAATTTTTGTGGTTAAAGAAATAAATTAAGTGCAATGACGAAAGACGAGCTAACTTATTCTGTCATAGGTTGTGCCATGAAGGTGCACAGTACGTTGGGTAATGGATTTCAAGAAGTAATTTATCAGCGTTGTTTAGCTATTGAATTAAGAAATGCGAATATCAACTTCGAAAGGGAAGTTGACCAAAAGATATATTATCAGGGTTTAGATGTTGGTACACGCAGAGCCGATTTTGTTATTGAGAATAAGTTGGTTGTAGAGATCAAGGCAGTGGTAAACTTGGAGGACGTGCATCTGGCGCAAGCAAAGAATTATGTTGTAGCATATCATTTCGAAAAAGGATTGTTAATCAACTTTGGTGCCGTAAGTTTACAATACAAGCTAGTATTCAATCAACATAAGCATTCTGAAAATTCTAAAATTCTGTAAATTAGCTCCAAATACAGAGTCACCACCTTTTGCGAGGGGGAGATTTCAATTTTGTAAATTCTAAAATTCTGCAAATTCTGATTCCGACATTATGCGCAAGGAAAACAACCCACAAAACCACCACCGTCGTAGTA
This sequence comes from uncultured Bacteroidales bacterium, assembly GCA_903899865.1. Taxonomy (GTDB): domain Bacteria; phylum Bacteroidota; class Bacteroidia; order Bacteroidales; family Paludibacteraceae; genus Paludibacter. Next base: position 4,344 of record CAIUKZ010000089.1, read on the forward strand.
TTCGCCTGAAAGGATATGATTATTCGCAGGAGGGGTTGTCAAATAGAAGAACATAAAACCGAATCTATTTCTTTTGCATTTTATTCTGATAGTTGGTAACAAATTCAGCTATATCTACCATCGGTGCCACCCAGATTTCTTTTTCGTTTTGCTTGATGTATTTCACTAGGTCATTGTGTTTATTCATAGCCACATTGGCGTTGTGTCCGCCACCTACACCATGAAATAGGAATACTACCAAAGTGCCAGTTTCTTGGGCTTTTTTCACTAGATCAATGAGCATCTCACTGCTGTAGTTGTCACCGATTCCTACCGCATTGATTTGATAAACAGATATGTCCTCTATTTTGAGCGAAGAACCAGCACCGTTTCGTCCACCTACAAAACTACTTTTAATATACGGGATGTAAGAAGTGTCGCGTAACACGCAGTCGCCACATGGATAGGCTATTGTTCGTTTGCTTTTTCCGTCAATGGCTTTCAGTAAGGTATTTGCCATGTTGATTTCATCCACGATGCGTTTAATCGAATAATTGCCCATATCATATTCAGGAGCTACCCAGCTGCTATAATCACGGTCTTTCATCTTGGCAATACAAGGGTGAAACAGCGTATGATTGCCTAGTTCATGACCATTGGTGGCTGCTTTACGCCAGTCGTTAATTCGGTTATTCAGTGTTCCCGAATTACAAGAAATATAGAAGGTGCCTTTAAATCCGAGCGAATCCAATACAGGTATTACACGGTCTAAATGTCCAGGGAGTGCATCGTCATAAGTCAACGAGACAGCACAATGTTTACCATTCCACACATTTTCCTTGCTTGTGATGGTTTGGTCTTTTGGAGTAATCGCGAATGTGTTAGCCGACAATAAAATAGCAAACAGAAATAATTGTTTAGTTTTCATAGCTTTGTTGTAATTAATTTTGTATTTATACCGTATGCACGAACAACATAGTCCAATTTCGACTTCGTCTCATTAATACTATCTGTTTGAAGCAAGGGCATTAAGAACAGTATATCTAAAAATGACTTTGGGTCATTTTATACGAACAGTTGGTATTACTTGCCAAACGGCTTTTGGTTTCTACAGCTAACATTTTCACCCGGAGTGACTTTCAAAAAATTGCAAAACCACTCATAATACTTATACCGCTGGGTAGTTTTCTCAAGGTCGTAGCCCATACCACACTCTATTCCGCCGTTGATTATATTCAATGTACATCCGAATCCGGGTACCCTGCCATTTTTACTATCATTTTCTGTTGGTGTCCAGTTGCCAGTCATCACATCATGGCATGATGGTTTTGGATATTGAGGTGTCATCCAGAACCATATAGCTGATGCAAAAGAAAGAAGTGGATCTGTGGATAATCGCTCTGGATGTTCAAGTAGTTGGGTTTTGTTGCCATACCAAGCCTCACTAAATTGTCCATAATTATAGTTCCAACTTATTTGTTTAGGCCCCCTTCCATAATATCGTTTTCCTTTTACAGGAGGATAGAGAGCGCTTTTATAATCAGAGTAATCCAAAGGCCCATTGGGTTGTAATTCTTCAATATAAACCAATCCCCACACAAAATATCCGCCAGGAGCAGTGTCCCAACCTCCGCTTGTTTCTTGCGCAATGTTTGCTAAAAATGCAGCCAACTCACGCTTTTGAGTGCTGGTGTCAGTAGAAGCAAGGAAGTCTGG
>CAIUKZ010000090.1 GCA_903899865.1 uncultured Bacteroidales bacterium
GACTCGAACGAACGACCTTTGGGTTATGAGCCCAACGAGCTACCACTGCTCCACTCCGCGATATATTGTGTCAATTATGATTTGCTTTGAAACTGCGTCCTTTAAATACTCTTATTCTTGGTGTATCCGTGCAGTCAACTATCTTATTTGTTGTCGATATTGTGAGTGCAAAAGTAGTATATTTTTTTGGTTTTACACCATGTATTCTTGAAAATAATTCATTTATTGATGGGTGACGGCGTCAACAGTCAGATAATTAGGCTTCTATCCGTCAATGTTTACATAATGAAAACACAAAACTTAATCCTCCCGTAGGCACATTTTTGGCTGAGATGGTTCCATGATGATAGAAAATGGCATTTTTTACAATTGCCAATCCCAATCCGGTGCCTCCTAGCTTTCTGCTCCGACCTCTATCGACCCTGTAAAACCGTTCGAACAATCGATTTAGATGTTCCTGAGCCACCCCACTACCATTATCGGTAAACGAAAAATAATAGAAGCGTTCATCCTCTCTGTAGCAATTAATGTCAATGGTAATACGTTCGCCCGCATGAGCCAAGGCATTGTCCAATAGGTTCCTGAATATTGAATAGAGAAGCGACCGATTGCCATTGATGAAAATTTCATGACCAAAGTTTGTGTGAATTTCAAACTCCCGTTGTTCAATCTGTAAATTAACGTCATTGAGTACATCCAATATCACCTCCGAAATATTGCATTTTTCCTTCTCGAACAACCGTTTTGCTTCATCCATTTTGTTCAATGTGGAAATGTCTTGCAACAATGCTGTCAGTCGCTGTGCTTGCAGAAACGAGCGTTCGATAAAAAACCGTTGTCGTTCTTCATCCAGATTTGGATTCTCCAATATACTCTCCATATATCCCATGATGCTACTTACTGGGGTTTTCAGTTCATGCGAGATGTTTTGGGTTAAGTGTCTTTTTAGTTCATTTTCATGCTCTTGAACTGAAATGTCGTTGATTGATATTTCAAAAGTATTATCCTGAAAAACAATACATTGAACAGAAAATACTCGACCACCTTTTTCAATAAGTATTCGTTTTCGAGTCAACTCGTTATTAAGAAAACTTTGGTCGATGAAATTTGTAATATCAGCAAATTCGGGTATGGAAAAAATTTGATCCGAACTTTCGCATTGTTGGTCAGAGAGTATATTGGTGTATTGGATAAAGTGCGTGTTGGCAAGTATTTCTTTTTTGTCCGAAGAAAATATCCCGAGTCCTTCCTGAGAAATTTGCAAGTGCATGATCAATTTTTCTCGTTCTCTTATTACTTCATCTTTGGTTTGTAACAATAATTTGTAAATGCGCACAATATTTCTACTTATCTCACCTAGTTCATCTTGAGGAAATTCGATGTTGGTCTCCAAAAAGTCTTCTGTTTCAGCTTTTTGGGTGAATACCCTCAATCTGTCAATGGATTCATAAAAGTTTTTTGAGATCAGATAGAGCGCACCTACTGCAAATATGAATACCACCAACATGAAGTAGATAAATGATGTATTCGCTTTGAGCATGGTGGCCAGATTGACATTATATGGCAAAGCACTTCTTACGTAACGGTTTTTGAAGTGATGAGCCACATAGTAGTAATCTATGCCAGTGGAGTAGGAGTGTCTTATGTATTTTCCGAATTCAGATGTTTGAGACATTACTATCTCGGGTCTAGTCAAATGATTGGTGGTGGGTGAGCCTTCATTGATTGACGAATCATAGATTACATTTCCTGCTTTGTCTATCACTGTGACTCTTATTGAGCTTTCAGGAAACAGGCTTACATATTGTTGAAGTTCATCCCAGGTGGGGTTTTGCTCGTTGATGTAATTGTTGATAATGAAATTGTAAGTTGTTAACTGCTTATCAAGCTGTTCGGTGCGAAAGTGATGTTCTCTACGATATTGGAATACTGATATGATGCTCAACATCAAAAGAAAAATGCTGAAGAAGTAAAAAAACAGCTTTTTATTCAGACTTAAACGTTTGAATTTGTATAGACTCATATTTTATCTAATTTAGTCCTCGAAGCAATAACCATACCCTAGTCTTGTCACGATATTTTTTCCGTATGGTCCAATTTTTTTGCGAAGTCTAGTGATGTTTACGTCAATAGTTCTATCTAGCACTACCACTTCGTCAGACCATATTCTTCCCAAAATTTCATCTCTTGTAAATACTCTATTCCTGTTTTCTAAGAATAACTTGAGCATTTCAAACTCTTTTTTGGTGAATGACAAAGCATGACCATCTAACAGAACTTTTTTCTTGTCCAAAATCAACTCCAAGTTTTCATAAGATACCACCTGAGATTTTGCGATTTCAACAACTGGGTTTGCTTCGGCTACCCGTCGAAGTACTGCTTTGACTCGTGCTAGTACTTCGCGTATGGAGAAGGGTTTGGAGATGTAATCATCCGCTCCGATGCTAAATCCGGTGATTCTGTCATTCTCAGAGTCTTTGGCAGTGAGGAAGATGACTGGAATAGATGTTGTGGCTGGATTGTCTTGCAATATTTTAGCCATTCTAAATCCAGACATTTCACCCATCATCACATCAAGTAATAATAGATTGTATGAGGTGATGTCTTTTTTTAAAGCTTCTTCGGCTGAGTAGGCCACATCCACCGAATAGCCCTCTGTCTCTAAATTGAACTGTAGTATTTCACAAAGATCTTCTTCGTCATCTACAACTAAGATTCGAAATGGACTCATACTTTTAAGAATTTAAGAATTTAAAACACATTGAAAATGATATGATATATTGCTTCTCTGATTGGTGATTTTAATATTGCGAACAGATTAATCGCTTTGATTTTTTTTGATTAATAAAATAGACTGGGTTGCGAATGTTTGAGAACTTTAGCATCAATATAGAAAAATATTTCTTCTGCAATATTGCTACAATGATCGCCTATTCGTTCCATTTTTCGATATACGCCTATCAGTTGAAGGCAGTCAAACGCACGATCTGGATTATATTGTATATACTGAGCGATAAGTTCGGGTGCTTTGGCATTGATAGCATCTACGGTGTTGTCTTCTGAAAAAATTGCAGATGCAAGCTCCGATTTTTCGGTTTCAAATGCATCCAATCCTTGTGTCAACATCAATTTTACTTGGTCTATCATTTCACTCAGATTGGTTTCCGAAATAATCTCTGCGTCCAATATTAATGTTGGGTGTGCAATCAATGTTCTGGCTACTCCATAAGCAAAATCGGCAATGCGTTCTAAATCGGCGTTTATTTTCAAAACGGCCAACACAAATCTTAAATCAATAGCCACTGGCTGATAAAGTGCCAGTATGTGTTCACAAGCATTATCTATTTTCAATTCATAGGCATCAACCATTTTCTCTCTAAGCGTCACTTTAAGCGCCAAATCTTGATCGAAAGACAGCATTGCCTCACCCGCATGACTTACTTGAGTGATTACCAACTTCCACATCTCTATCAAGTCAGTCCGAAGGGTCTGTATTTCGTGTTCTAAATGTCTCATATTAGTACGTAATTAGTAAATAAATTCTCATGATTTTTTGACATATTTCCATTAGTTCTGCCTACTACAATGCCTACTTTAGCAAATAGCTTGTATTCCCTCCTTTTTTAGCCGAATCTACCAGTAATGTAGTTTTGCGTAGAGAGTTTTTGAGGATTGGTAAAGATAGCTGTAGTTTTGTCATATTCAATCAATTCCCCTAAATAAAAATACGCAGTTTTGTTGCTCACACGCGATGCTTGTTGCATGTTGTGAGTAACAATTACGATAGTATATTCCTGCTTTAATTCATGTATCAGGTCTTCAATTTTTGTGGTTGATATTGGGTCAAGTGCAGAAGCTGGTTCGTCCATCAGCAACACTCTAGGCTTCACAGCCAGTGCCCTAGCAATACAAAGACGTTGTTGTTGTCCCAGCGAAAGAGCAAAGGCTGACTTTTTCATTTTTTCCTTCACTTCGTTCCACAGAGCCGCCGCCTTCAATGATTCTTCTACTCGTTCTTCAATCAGTGTTTTATCTTTAACGCCATTCACCCTAAGTCCAAACGCAACATTCTCAAAAATCGATTTTGGAAATGGGTTCGGTTTTTGGAATACCATCCCTACTTTTTTTCTCAATTCATCAACTCGTACCGATGGTGCGTAAATATCCTGCCCGTCCACTATTATTTTTCCACTGATACTCACACCTTCAATCAAGTCATTCATCCTATTGATCAACCTCAAAAAAGTAGATTTTCCACAACCCGATGGCCCAATCAACGCCACCACATCGTTTTGTTCCACAGACAGGTTGATGTCTTTCAGTGTATGAAAATTGCCATAATAAAAATCCACATGTTGGGCATCGATAGTTAGCATATCAAATTGTATAAAATTTAGAAAGTAATAAGTTGAACAATAGTATCATTTATTCTCTAAATGGTGCTAATGTAATGAAAAATTATATTTGTTAAGCAAATCCAGTGCTCATTAATTGGTTTTTACTTTATTTGCAAAATATCTTCTCGTAATATTTGCCAATATATTCAATATCATTACTATGCCGATTAACACCAATGCTGTGCCATAAGCCACTCCGCTTGAGCCCTCGATATTTGTACCAGTGGTAGAAATTACATACAGATGATAGGGTAATGCCATCACTTGGTCAAATAGGCTGGTGGGCAGTTTGGGCAAAAAATAGGCCGCCACAGTAAATAATATTGGAGCTGTTTCACCACTCACTCTGCCTATTGATAGTATCAATCCTGAAATAATATTTGGAAAGGCCATGGGTAATATTACTTTTCGGATGGTTTGCAATTTTGTTGCTCCTAAGGCTAGACTACCCTCTCTAAATGATGGGTCAATAGATTTCAAAGATTCTTCTGTTGTCCTTATTATCAATGGAAGCGATAGCAGACCTAAGGTGAGGGAACCTGCTAAAATGGAATCACCAAATCCAAGTGTGTTGACAAATAGTGACATTCCAAACAGCCCAAATATCACAGAGGGAACAGCGCCTAAATTATTGGTCATGAATCTAATTAATGCAATTGCACGATTATTGGCAGCATATTCATTCATATATATTCCTGACATGATACCAATTGGAAAACTAAAAAGACTACTCCCAAGAATGAGATAGAGTGTTCCGATGATTGCAGGAAAGATTCCTCCTTTGGTCATTCCTTGCTCAGGCGATTGGGTCAAAAAATCCCAACTTATCACCTCGATGCCATGATACACAATGAACCCTAGAATTATTAATAACAATCCTACAACAGAAAAACTCATCAAACGAAACATCGTGAATGCGAATTTTTGAGAAAACTGTTTGTTGTTGATGCTGTTCATAGATAGAAATTGTTATCCGACAAGATTTTTTTTGAAAATCTACTTATTTACTTTTTGATGAGAAATACTCAACTATTGCACTCAATATCATGGTTACAACAAATAACACCACCCCAAGTGCAAATAAGGCTTGATAGTGTGCACTCCCTTGTGCCACTTCACCCAATTCAGTGGCTATTGTTGCTGGAATTGTTCGCATCGGTTCTAATAATGAATGAGGAATTACAGCCGCATTTCCAGTTACCATCAGTACTGCTATCGTTTCACCCACAGCCCTTCCTATGCCTAATACCGTTGCAGTAATTATACCTGATTTTGCATAAGGGAGAATAACGCGGTATATAGTTTGCCAATGTGTAGCCCCGAGTGCCAAACTAGCCTCCTTGGTTGCAAAAGGTACCTTTCGGATAGCGTCTTCGCTGATGGTAATGATGGTAGGCAATGCCATTATACCAAGTACTACGCTCCCAGCCAATCCTGTTTCTCCCACAGGTAAATGAAACATTTCACGAATAAGCGGAACTATTACCACCAAACCAAAAAAACCAAAAACTACAGTTGGAATGCCCGCCAGTAGTTCAATCAGTGGTTTGATGAATCTTCGTAAATTTGGGGATGCAATCTCAGCCAAATATATGCCTACTGCCAATCCAAAAGGTAGAGCCAGTAATACCGCACCTATGCTAACCCAAAATGTGCCTAGAAGTAGTGGTAGAAGCCCGAATTGGGGCGCAGGTGTGGCTGTAGGATACCACTCTTGACCTCCAAAAAAATCTCCTGCTTGTATGTTTTCTTGGTCTATCAGTGCACCTGAAAAATGGGTTGATACATACTCCTTGGGTAGGTAAAGTAGTATGCCGCTATGTTTTTCTAGCAACTCATTTACAAAGAGGGTAGACTGTTCATTGGTTGATTCCAGCGCAGAATCAGCATAATTCTGAGTGAGGTCGTTTAACCTCACTATTTGAATGGCTTCTTCTTTCCCACCCACTTCATCCCAGTTGGTTATTTCGGAATCAAAAATCTGCTTAATCTCCAACGAACTTAAATGCCTGACAGGGTTGGATTTGTTTACTGCGAGTACATATCCTTCCTCAATAGTCAGTGTGTTAAACAATCCAGACGCCTCTTTGAACAAAAAAAGAACAATCAGTAAAATGGTGATGCTTGTTACACTGCCACTGATGAGCAATAATGCTTCTATAAATTTTTCGATAAATCGCTTCACTCAGATTCAGTTTTGGATGCTACAAAGATACCTACA
>CAIUKZ010000091.1 GCA_903899865.1 uncultured Bacteroidales bacterium
AATTGTGATTTTACGGGTACTACGCCGTCGTGTGCTTCAGGTACTGTCACATACTTGTAGGTGGTCCATCTTTTCCATAAAAATTTATGATTGGTGGCTATCTCATCTACATGCGATGCTCCTACAAATACGGCATGGTCAAAATCCATCCCATTGTCTATGTACCATCCTAAATCTACAGCTTGTGCAGAAGCTTTAAAATTCATGATTGAAGTATAAGCCCATCCAGGGTTTGACCAAACTAAACTTGCTGTTAGTGCACCTATACCACAAGTTACTGCTGATGCAAAATAACTTGCAGTTTTTACTTTCTTAGTGATGTCAAGATATGAACCACTTTTTTCTTCGAATTTTCCATCGCTATTCACATTTTCTTTCTGCAATGTAGTTTTATTGACTGCACAGTAACCAACTCTTGGTAAGGCTAGTCTGTCTTCTTCACAAGCAAAAGTTAGTATTGGCACATTCACTTTTCTGTTGGATATAGTACTCATATACGGACTTCCTACTTTCATGTCCTTAACAAACTGATCATCAACATTGTATCCAGCGAGTTGCGTTTCTATAGCAGGAAAAATATATGTTGTTGTTAATTTTGTTTTTAATATACCAGATACGTCAATAAAAGTTACCACATAGGATAGGGATTTGCCTATTGGGCCCAATATAGATAAAAGTGCTTGTGATGCACTAGTTGCCACCCAAGATGTTTTGTCATAAAGTTTACTTGCCACAGCATTCAACTGGCCTTTATTAAGATTACTCAAAACGCGAGCACCTTGGTGGGGAGTGCCTACTGTAATAATACCTTTTACTTTGTAATTGATAGATGAGTTATTTGATTCAATTTCACGAGCCACCAGACCACCTAAGCTGTGACCAATCAGAATTGTAGGCTCATATCCCGAGTTTAAATCCGAGTTGTTATTAATAACTCTGGTTGCAATCCCATTGATGCTGGTAGTAGATGAGGGGTTGTAACTCACAAGTGTTCCCTTATTATTTCCAATACTAGCGTCCTTATTGTATAAAGACCAACAGTCACTATTGTCGTTCAATCCATGTATCCACACATACTTATTCGCCTTAGCCACATTGGTGCAGGCAAAGATAGCGATTATTCCTATTATTGTAAAAATATTCTTTTTCATAATTGTGCTGTTTTTTTTATTTCTTTAAATTGATTGAAATTTTATTTGTTTTATAGGTTTCCACCAGATTTTGAATGTAAGGTGAGCCGTTGCTTCTGAACATCAATGTTTTTTGCTTTACACATTTCACGCCAGCAGATGGTAGTAGCTGTTTTACAGCATTGTTTGATGACACACATGCTCGCCGAGGGTCAGATGGTGTGCTGTATTCATTTTCAAGAGAATATACGAGCTGATTGCCTTCGTATATATTCTGAGAGAAAACTTTTGTCATGTCGCTCGACATTTTTATGACCGCCTTTCGTTCTACATTTGATTTAACTTTCATACCTGTCATTGATTCATTGAAACTCCCTATTTGTTTTTCTAACACGATGTATTGGTCGTCAGCCGATATCACTTTCATCCCAGACACTTGTGCCTTTTGGATCATGCTTTTTACTCTAGAGCGTGCATTTTGAGGTTGGCTGCTTGCCGATTGGTCATTAATGGCAGCCTGTGCAGAATCTAGTAATGGTTTCACATTCAAATCACCTACAGATTCTGATTGAATGACTCCTCCGTTGGCATTGTAGAGCGTAGCTACTCCGTTTTCAATTACGGTTTTTACAGCTTTTTCTTCAGCTGGAATAGGGTTTACACTCAGCTGATTGCCAAATTCCATTTCAGGAGATGTGGTGTTGGTGTTAACGATTTTCATTGTGCCATCGGTGTACACTTGTTGTGCATAAGTTTCGTTTGTTTCCACTGGCACTTCGTCGGCGAACTTGATGGTGTCACCCTCATCATCACTTGCTTTTACACGAAGCAATCCCGATGGTAGTGTTTTCAACATGTCGCCTTGAAGGAATTCGGCATCCTCCTGAGGGTCAAAATTTGGATTTGCAAATCGGACTTTCTCCTTTTCTTGGAAAATGTCAATTGCCACCTCTTTGGATGGTTGTACACTTGATTTTTCCTCCTTGTTACAGCTGTAAAAAGAACTTAAAATCACAAATGAGAATAAAATTTCATACCTGATTTTCATAAACTTTCATGTTTAAATTAATTATAATTGTTTGTTAATAAGTGACAATAATGGCAGATGCCTCTGAGCTGAACTACTGTTCTTCTCAAAGGCATCCATAATGCTTAGCCAGCAAGTGCATACTTGCTCGTTATTTGGTGTTGTAAAAGTGTATTGTACTGAAATAGGTTTACAAGTGTACTCTCTCTCTCTCTCTCTCTAGCAAAATAGAATTAACTACCAACTTTGAATTGTTAAATAATTGAAACAGAGGGTTGTATTTAAGAGAAAAAGTATTCATTGGGCGCTTGGGTGTTCGGG
>CAIUKZ010000092.1 GCA_903899865.1 uncultured Bacteroidales bacterium
CCTTCCTATAATAAACCAACAGCTGCAGAAGGCACATTTAGTTCGTTAGGATCACACGGAGAATTGATTAGCATTGAGTTTTCAGGACAATTGGGTGTAATTAAGACAAAACCTGGCTATGCTGGAGCGATAGCATGGGATATTGACAACAAGGCAACTGAACAAATTCTCGGGACCATAGCTGGAGATGACACAGTACTGGTTATACCGAGAGAAGGAGTGACACGCAACGAAATAGTGGAGGCATTAAACATCACGTTTTCAAACTCTTAGTTCTAATTCAGAGTATAAATATTTTCATTAATTTTCTTAGTACATTTATCATCTTCAATAAAAGGACATGAACGAAGAGAAATACGCTGACAACATAAGAGTACAGGTTGCAGACGAATCGCACACAAAATATGTTGACACAATATTAACGACCATCGAAGCTGCTGCTAAAGTTAGAGGCACAGGAATAGCCAAACGTTCACCTGAATACGTAAAACTTAAAATAAAAGAAGGTAAGGCCATCATTGCACTTGATGGCGAGGAGTTTGCAGGATTTTGCTACATCGAATCATGGGGAAATAAAAAATTTGTGGCCAACTCAGGACTTATCGTTGTTGACAAATTCAGAGGTCATGGACTAGCCAAAAGGATTAAGAAAAAAGCATTTGACCTCTCACGCACTCGGTATCCTGATGCTAAAATTTTTGGACTAACCACAGGATTGGCTGTGATGAAAATCAACTCTGAACTGGGCTATAAACCAGTTACATTTTCTGAACTTACGGATGATGAATGGTTTTGGAAGGGATGCCAAAGCTGTGTGAACTACGACATCCTGCAACGAACCAATAGAAAACATTGCTTATGCACAGGGATGTTGTTTGATCCGAATGACAAATAACCCCTAATATCCAAAGAGAGACTTAAGAAATCATATTTTGATAGTGATTTAACTAGTATAAATGGATGAAACACCCATGCGCAAGGGTGAAAATATTCAACACAAACCTGCTCTTAAAGTCCCTCATGGGGGATTTAGGGGGCTAAATTACAATAACAGATGAAAGAAAAAGTACTTTTAGCATTCAGTGGAGGCTTAGACACCTCATTTTGTGCTAAATACCTAGCAGAAGAAAAAGGCTATGAAGTTCACACTGCTGTGGCCAACACTGGTGGCTTTGACGAAGCGGAATTAAAAGTCATCGAAGACAAAGCCTATCGCCTTGGAGCTAAAACACATGCCACGCTGGATGTGACCCAAGAGTATTACAACAAAAGTATCAGATACATGGTATATGGCAATGTACTACGCAATGGCACCTACCCCATCTCGGTAAGCTCGGAACGAATATTCCAAGCCATTGCTATCATTCAATATGCCAAAGAAATAGGCGCCGACTATGTAGCTCATGGCAGCACAGGTGCAGGCAATGACCAGGTACGGTTTGACCTAACATTTGATGTATTGGCACCAGAGATTAAAATCCTCACTCCTACCCGTGACATGGTGCTTACTCGCGAATATGAAATCAACTTCCTGAAAGAGCATGGATTTGAAGCCGACTTCAAAAAGATGGAATACTCCATCAATAAGGGTTTATGGGGAACTAGCATAGGTGGAAAAGAAACCCTTAAATCAGATCAAACCCTACCCGAAGAAGCATACCCAAGCCAAATCACAACTACGGAAGAAGAAACAGTGACCATCGACTTTGAAAAAGGTGAAATAGTGGCTATCAATGGAGATAAGAATCCGAATAAAGTGGTGCTTATCAACCAACTAGAAGCTATTGCCAATAAATACGGCATAGGTAGGGATATGCACATAGGCGATACCATCATCGGCATCAAAGGTCGTGTTGGATTTGAAGCTGCAGCTCCCCTCCTCATTATCAACGCGCACAAGATGCTGGAAAAACACACACTTACCAAGTGGCAACAATACTGGAAAGACCAGTTGGGCAATTGGTATGGCATGTTTCTACATGAGGCACAGTACATGGAACCAGTGATGCGTGATATTGAGCAATTCCTAGAAAGCTCACAGCAAAATGTGACAGGTAAAGTAATCATCCAACTTCGTCCACACACCTACACGTTGGTAGGCGTAGAA
>CAIUKZ010000093.1 GCA_903899865.1 uncultured Bacteroidales bacterium
ATTGTTCGTATTGCCGACAAACCACAGTGGTATAAAATACACAATACCACTCTTGAGGATTGGCAGGGATTTTATGAAAAGAAATATGAGTTTCAATATGACTATCATCCTGACCACTACGGAAGCAAATGAAAATTTGTAAAATAAACTCTATATTAACATAGAAAAGGAATACAATATGCTAAAAGACGTTCTCGCAACTTTCCCACCTTTGGATGCTGGTAAGAAAGTAACTTCGGTATTGAGTGGTGGTTTGGATTCAACCATCGTAACCTACACCCTCGTAGAAAAATATGGTAAGGATAATGTTGTTGCTCTATCATTCAACTATGGTCAGAAGCAGTCTATTGAGTTGGAAAAGGCAAAAACCACCTGTGCAAAATTGGGTATTGCTCATCATGTGATTGATATCGGTTTCTTGGGTAAGGTTGTTGAAAAGGTTTCCGCACTCTCCGCATCTGGCAATGTTGCAATGCCAACAATTGAGGAAGTGCTCGGGGAACCCCAGCCGGTGACATATGTGCCCTACAGGAATTTGATCCTTTTTTCTATTGCGATGTCATTCGCAGAGAGCAATGATGCTCAATATGTTTTCAACGGGTTACAGGCACATGATGAATATTCCTATTGGGATACCACTTCTGAATTTACCAAACGTGTGAATTCTGTTTCCGAACTCAACCGTAAGAACAGTGTTAAGGTTATTTCCCCATTCGTTGAATTCAGTAAGAAAGACGAAATCGCTGTTGGCAAGGAATTGAATGTGCCTTGGTTGGACACATGGACCTGTTACGCTGGAGAACAAGGTCACGGTGCTTGTGGTAAGTGCCCATCATGCTCTGAGCGTATTATGAATTTCGCAAAGGCAGGCATTAAGGATGAATGCCCATACGAAATTGAAATCCCCTGGGATAAGTTGATTGAAGAAAATTCTGAAGTTTAATACCAAGTGTCAGCACCACTCACTACATTTGAGCAATAGTCTCTAATAACATCGTAAACATCAACATTGGCAACTACTTTATCAACTATTTGATTAATAGTTTCTGGTTTTGTGAATAGACTCTTAATAAAACCAACTTTTAACTCTCCGGCAATTTTAACCAATGCTTTATCTGCTACAGCAATTGTTTTATTCTTGAAGTGTCCTTCCGGTATACCTGTATAGGCATCAGCTATCTTATTATGATACATCCTACCATCGAACCCGTCTTTATATTTTGCTCCATTTTTTGTAGCCCTGGCATGTAATTTTTCGAATTCCGCAACTATTTTTGGTTCAATTTTAGCATTTGCTAATTCTAATATTTCTTGGACATCTGCCTTCATACGCTTTAAAAGTTTATTCTTGTTATATTCCCCCTGGGCTGCAACACGTTTTTCAAAAGACTTCCAAGTGTCATTATCCTTGGGTTTAACAGGATCACCACCATAATAAAAACCATCGATAATATCATCTTTTAAATTGTTAATAGATTTAGCAATAACTTCCATAGACATTAAATTTTCATATAGGTTATCGTTTTTCTGTTCAACTAATAGCTCTTTTAATTTCATTTTTTTCTCCCTTGGC
>CAIUKZ010000094.1 GCA_903899865.1 uncultured Bacteroidales bacterium
GCATCTCAGGATGTGAAGAAAAACCCATTACATTCACTTTCCACATGCTCTTTCTCCTACCTACATTCACCTTCCATTGTCACTTCCTGCGCGTATTCACTCCGTTTAGAATTCCAATTCCATTATTTTTCGTACTTCAAGAAATTAAGAATTCAGATAAAATGATTTGCATGTGGTGCAAATGTAGGCAAATGACAAAAAAGAGAAAATGCAACAGATTGAATATCAATTGCATTTTCTCTTTGTAAGTGGTACCACCAGGAATCGAACCGGGGACACAAGGATTTTCAGTCCTTTGCTCTACCAACTGAGCTATGGTACCTTTCGGCTTAGCGGGTGCAAATATACGGCTTTTTTTTATTTTTCAAAACAGTTAGAAGAAAAAAGTCGAAAAAAAGTGTTTGACACCTCCGATAGTTGTGCTTAAATGCGCCCACAGCCTGTTATATGTGTTGATAACAACCATATTGATAACAAGATAACAGACACTTTATTAATTCGTCTATTTTATGTACTTTTGTCAAACAATTATTAAAGTCTTTAAATTTCATCGTTTTTTACTAAACTCATGGTTTACCACTAGGAATGCCTGTTTTGGACTATTCCTTTGTGGCTGAAAAATAGATTAATTATTCCAATGAACAATATCCGTAATTTCTGCATCATTGCACACATTGACCATGGCAAAAGTACGCTAGCCGACCGTCTGCTCGAATATACCAATACGGTAGCAGGAAAAGAAATGCAAGCCCAAGTCCTTGATAATATGGATTTGGAGCGCGAGCGTGGCATTACTATCAAGAGTCATGCTATACAAATGAATTACCGTCTAGGCGATGAACAATATGTGTTTAACCTAATTGACACACCTGGACACGTGGACTTTTCTTATGAAGTGTCGCGTTCCATTGCCGCCTGCGAGGGAGCATTGCTCATTGTAGATGCTACGCAAGGTATTCAAGCACAAACCATTTCTAATCTTTATATGGCATTGGAGCATGACTTGGAAATCATTCCTGTGATGAATAAAATGGACATGGACAATGCAATGCCCGAGGAGGTGGAAGATCAAATCATCGAACTTTTGGGGTGTAAATCCGAAGAGATAATCAGAGCCAGTGGCAAGACAGGGATGGGTATTGATCAGATACTGGAAGCCATTGTTACCCGTGTACCTGCACCCAAGGGAGACCCAGAAGCACCCTTGCAATGTCTGATTTTTGATTCAGTATTCAATTCCTTTCGGGGCATTATTGCCTATTTCAAGATTATTAATGGCACTATCAACAAAGGCGATTTGGTGAAATTTGTTGCCACCGAAAAAGAGTATTTTGCTGACGAAATAGGAATCCTAAAGTTAGACATGTCGCCCACCAAGTCGCTAAGTGCAGGCAATGTGGGGTACATCATCTCAGGGATTAAAACATCCAAGGAAGTAAAAGTAGGTGATACTATCACCCATGTGAAACGCCCTTGCGAGACAGCCATTGATGGGTTTGAAGAGGTCAAGCCGATGGTGTTTGCTGGTGTGTATCCGATTGACACCGAAGACTTTGAAGACTTGAGAGCGTCTATAGAGAAACTGCAGCTCAATGATGCGTCGTTGACATTTGAAGCAGAATCGTCGGTGGCACTTGGGTTTGGATTTCGATGCGGGTTCCTGGGCATGCTACACATGGAGATTATCCAAGAGCGCCTTGACCGAGAGTTTGATATGAGCGTAATCACCACAGTGCCCAATGTGTCGTATAAAGTTTATACCAACAAGGGCAACTTGATAGAGGTGCATAATCCGTCTGGCCTGCCAGACATTATGGCCATTGACCGCATCGAAGAGCCCTACATTCGCGCTTCCATTATCACCCGCACTGATTATATTGGACAGATAATGACCCTTTGTTTAGGAAAACGTGGCGAATTGGTGAAGCAAAATTACATTTCAGGCAATAGAATGGAGTTGATTTATGACCTGCCGCTGGGTGAAATTGTTTTTGATTTCTATGACAGGTTGAAAAGTATTTCTAAGGGATATGCCTCATTTGACTATCAGATGAGTGGATTTCGACCTTCAAAATTGATTCGTTTGGATATCATGTTGAATGGTGAGCCAGTAGATGCTTTGTCGTGTTTGATTCATTTCGACAATGCTGTGAATCTTGGGCGTAGGATGTGTGAAAAACTAAAAGAGTTAATCCCCCGCCAGCAGTTTGACATTGCAGTACAAGCTGCGATTGGTGCAAAAATCATTGCACGTGAAACCATCAAAGCAGTAAGAAAGGACGTAACTGCCAAATGTTATGGTGGAGACATTAGTCGTAAACGAAAGCTGTTAGAAAAACAAAAAAAGGGCAAGAAGCGAATGAAACAAATAGGTAACGTAGAGGTGCCTCAAAAAGCATTTATTGAGGTGTTGAAATTGGATTAAATCCAGTCTTTACAGATAGTAGAATTGGAACTATAATATTTAGCCCTTCTCAACCCATCGTAACCATTTATTTTGCTGAATTATTAATCCCGAATAAAGGTCGACTTTATTCGGGATTAGTAGTTTTTGGGCTGAAAACTTCTGGGTGGGAAAGCCCGTGATATTGGACGGTAACAGGAAAATCACAGTGGTTTTTCAGCTTATTTTTCCGATTAAGTGTATGAAATACAGTTATTTATTTTTAAAAATATTTTCCAAAAGAAATTGTTTTTTGGAATAATATTGTATATTTGCAAGCAATAGTAATTGTCAAAAGCTAAAATTAATGAAAATGAATAATCTGTGTGCATTACGAGATATCAACAGAGTGGTGAAAGCTTACGAACAGCAATTTTTTGAAACTTTTGGGATTAGTCTAAATGAAGGAATGGTAATTTGTTGCATCAATCAAAGCGAGGTAAACTCCTCTGATATTGCATCGGCCATTGACTTAACGATGTCAAATTGCTCAAAAATAATCAAATCGATAGAAAACAAAGGACTCATTACAAGAGCAATGGGCATAGAGGATAAGCGGCACATGTTTTTCAAATTGACCGATCAGGGCAAAAGTCTGCTGGCTGACATACATCAAAAAAGTCAACCCATCACAGATTCGCTACGTGTAATATTCGAAAATCACTGATTTTTAGGCTTTTCACTGATTCATTACAAAACAGCAAAAATATTATTAAAAAATA
>CAIUKZ010000095.1 GCA_903899865.1 uncultured Bacteroidales bacterium
ATACTGTTTGTTAATTTATTTAATGACATGATTTGGGTTGAAAGCAATTAAATTTATCTTACTCAAATCAACCACAAAATTACTGATT
The DNA here is from genome assembly GCA_903899865.1 of uncultured Bacteroidales bacterium. Classification (GTDB taxonomy): domain Bacteria; phylum Bacteroidota; class Bacteroidia; order Bacteroidales; family Paludibacteraceae; genus Paludibacter. Next base: position 89 of record CAIUKZ010000095.1, read on the forward strand.
TTTTATTGGTTTTCAATGGATAATTTTTCTTGAATTTCTGACTGCGTTTAAGTCAACAGAAATTCTGTGGATTAATAATCATAAGAGTAAAAAAAATAGTACTTTTGTGGATTCTAAAGAAGTTGAACTTTAATAAGGTTTTTTCAGTTAATACATTATCGATGATATAAGTAGTAATTTTAAAACAAAGATTAAGCTGAAAAAGATTAATTTCAAGAAGAAATAATAAACTGGAATACTCAGATGAAGATAATAATTGTCGGTACAGCATATCCATTTAGAGGCGGATTGGCATCATACAATGAAAGACTCGCGCGCGAGTTCCAACGCCAGGGTCATGACGTGGAAATAGTCACTTTCACACGTCAATACCCTTCATTTTTATTCCCTGGCAAGACTCAACTTTCTTCTGATGCACCTCCAAAAGACCTGAAAATCACCCGTTCTATCAATTCCACCAACATACTTAATTGGATACAAGTTGGAAGACAAATTTATATCAAATCACCAGACAGGGTTATTTTCTGTTACTGGATGGCGTTCTTTGCACCATGTTTTGCGACCATAGCCTGCTATGCACGTACTAAGAAAACCAAAATTGTAGCATTAGTTCACAACATGATCCCGCATGAACCAACCATTTTGGATAAATTGTTGCCCAAGATATTTGTTAGAAAAGTAGATGGATTTGTAGCTATGACTGATTCTGTTGTGGCAGATATCAACACCTTTGACACCAACAATAAACCAAAAGCCGTATCTCCTCACCCCATCTATGACCACTATGGTGAGCCCTTAACTAAATATAATGCTTCGGCAAGGTTGGGTTTGCATCAGGATAAAAACTACATTCTATTCTTTGGATTCATTCGCCAGTACAAAGGTCTTGACTTACTCATAAAAGCTTTTGCGGATGAGCGTCTGAAATCTTTACCTGTAAAACTGATCATTGCAGGTGAGTTTTATGAGAATCCTCAGCCATATATGGACTTAATTCTTGAGTTAGGTCTTGAGAAATCAGTAATACTTCGTAATGGTTTTATCCCCGAAAGTGAGGTGCGCAATTATTTCAGCATTGCCGACCTGGTGACACAGCCATACCGGTCGGCCACGCAAAGTGGTGTCAGTCAAATAGCCTACCATTTTGAAAAACCGATGCTTGTTACCAATGTCGGTGGGCTTGCTGATGCTATCCCCAATGGTAAAGTAGGTTATGTGGTAGATGTTGATGTTCAGCAAATTGCAGATGCCATGGTGGACTTTTTTACCAACAACAGGTCTCAGGCCATGATAGAAAACATCAAAATTGAAAAACAACGTTTTGCTTGGTCCAAAATGACTGATGCAATCAATGGGTTGTTTTAAACTCAAAAGAATTTTTAAAACTGACACCAAAACCTTCATCCATTATTAATTGTTAATTATTAATTATCAATTACTTCCCCCTAAATTTTATGGCTAGCGAGATTGTAGAAACCCCCATGATGAAGCAATTCAACGAAATTAAGGCCCAACACCCTGATGCTATTCTACTATTTCGCTGTGGTGATTTTTACGAGACATTTTCAGAAGATGCCATCAAAGCTTCTCAAATACTAGGCATTACACTTACTCGCAGAGCCAACGGTGCGGGCAAAAGCATTGAACTTGCTGGTTTTCCACATCATGCTTTGGATACTTACCTACCCAAACTGGTACGTGCAGGAATGCGTGTGGCCATCTGTGACCAACTTGAAGACCCTAAGTTGACCAAAAAAATTGTAAAACGTGGTGTCACCGAATTGGTTACACCTGGCGTTTCTTACAGCGACACCACACTCAATCATAAGGAAAATAACTTTCTTGCAAGTGTTGCTTTCAATAAATCGGTTGTGGGTGTTTCATTTTTAGATATTTCTACTGGCGAATTTTTGGTGACTGAAGGCACAGCCGAATACATTGACAAACTGCTCAATAGCTTTGCTCCCAAAGAAATTCTTTATGAAAGGAATAAAAAGAATGAATTCGAACAGCTATTCGGCACTAAGTTTTTCACCTACGCTTTAGAGGACTGGGCTTACACACCAAGCACTGCCCAAGAAAGATTACTAAAGCATTTCGAGACTAAAAATCTGAAAGGATTCGGAGTGGACAATCTACCCAATGGTGTGGTGGCGGCAGGTTCCATACTCCATTATCTTGACCTCACACACCACCAACACACGGGACACATCACCCAGCTGTCTCGCATAGAGGAGGAACGATTCGTGTGGCTAGACCGATTTACGGTTCGCAATCTTGAACTTTACGGCACCATCAACGAAGGTGGCCGCACCCTGTTGCAAATCATTGATAAGACCATTAGTCCAATGGGTGCACGCTTGCTTCGCCGATGGGTGGCATTTCCGCTTAAGGATGTGAAACCTATTAATGAACGACTAAGTGTGGTGGAGCATTTTTTTCGAAATCCCGAATTGCGTGAACTATTGGAACAAAACATAGCACTAATTGGAGATTTGGAACGCATCATTTCCAAAGTTGCGGTAGGTAGAATCAATCCTCGTGAAGTTGTTCAGCTAAAAATTGCACTTCAAGCCATCGAACCCATCAAACAAGCTTGCTTAGCTTCTGACAATATTTCACTCAATAAGATTGGTGACCAACTCAATTCATGCAGAGTGATTGCTGAAAAAATTGATCTAGAAATTTCTAACGACCCACCAACCCTCATTAACCGTGGCGGAGTCATCAAAGTCGGCGTTGATACCAACCTGGATGAACTACGAGAAATGGCTTTCTCAGGTAAGGATTTTTTACAAAAAATTCAAGAGCGTGAAAGTGAAGCCACTGGCATTCCCAGTCTTAAGATTAGTTTCAATAATGTCTTTGGATATTATATTGAAGTCCGAAATACTCACAAAGATAAAGTCCCCGAGTCATGGATTCGAAAACAAACGCTGGTAAGTGCCGAACGATACATTACTCAAGAGCTAAAAGAATATGAAGAAAAAATACTAGGTGCTGAAGAAAAAATCCTTGCCATTGAAACCAAATTATTCTCTGATTTGGTGTTTAGCCTAGTGGATTATATCACGGCTATTCAGCTGGATTCCAATCTTATTTCACAACTTGATTGTCTGCTTTCATTTACCAAAGTCGCAGCAGAAAACAAATACATTCGTCCTCAAATGACTGACACCGATGTGCTCGATATCAAGCAAGGACGGCACCCTGTAATTGAAAAACAACTGGCTATTGGCGAAACATACATAGCCAACGACGTGTACCTTGACAATGAGTCACAGCAAATCATCATCATCACAGGGCCTAATATGTCTGGTAAATCTGCACTGCTTCGCCAGACAGCCATCATCACACTCATGGCGCAAATTGGAAGTTTTGTTCCTGCCGAAAGTGCTTCCATTGGTGTGGTCGATAAAATATTTACTAGAGTAGGAGCAAGTGATAATATTTCTCAAGGAGAATCCACTTTCATGGTAGAGATGAACGAGGCGGCAAGCATCATGAACAATCTATCCAGCAAAAGTCTGGTCTTGTTTGATGAACTGGGGCGTGGCACAAGTACCTATGACGGTATTTCCATCGCATGGGCCATCGTAGAATACATCCACGAGCACCCTAGTTGCAAAGCAAAAACATTATTTGCAACCCATTATCATGAACTGAATGAAATGGAAAAATCATTTCATCGCATCAAAAACTTTAATGTATCGGTGAAGGAAGTAGAAAAGAAAGTAATTTTTCTACGAAAGTTAGTGGCCGGTGGGAGTGAACATAGTTTTGGTATTCACGTGGCCAAAATGGCAGGCATGCCTGCAAGTATCGTGAAGCGCTCCGAGCAAATTCTAAAGCAACTAGAAACAGACAATAGACAATCAGGTGTTTCGAAGCCGATAACGGAAATAGCCGATCAACGAGAAGGAATGCAACTCAGCTTCTTTAAACTTGACGACCCTATTTTGGAGCAAATACGAGATGAAATCAAAAACTTGGATGTAAACAATCTCACGCCCATAGATGCACTCAATAAACTGAATGAAGTTAAACGCATCATCACTGGCAAATAGCTGACAGTTTCACTGCACACTAGAATTAAAGTTGTGCAATCCATTCACTTTCTGTCTAAAAACAGATTCAAATTCGAAAAATATTCTCTTTAAACTTTCATTTTTTTAGGTTGAACTCTGAAAAAAATGTACCTTTGCATTCTATTTTTTGAAAATAGAAATATTAAATACACCCAATAATTTTTATCGATATGAAGAAGCACAATTTTAACGCGGGACCTTCAATTTTACCACGCGAAGTGATTGAAAAAACAGCTCAAGCTGTGTTGGATTTTAATGGTTCTGGACTTTCAATACTCGAAATCAGCCACCGTGCTAAAGACTTTCAACCAGTAGTTGACGAAGCAATTGAGTTGTTTAAAGAACTTCTCAACATTCCAGAAGGTTACTCAGTGATATTTTTAGGCGGTGGAGCTAGCTTGCAGTTTTGTATGATTCCTTTCAATTTCTTAGAGAAAAAAGCAGCATATCTTAACACTGGCGTGTGGGCAAACAAAGCAATGAAAGAAGCAAAAGGTTTTGGTGAGACCATCGAAGTTGCTTCTTCTAAATCGGCTAATTACACTTTCGTACCTAAAGATTATGTGATTCCAACAGATGCTGATTACTTCCACATCACTACCAATAATACCATCTATGGAACAGAAATCCTCACAGATATTGATTCGCCTGTGCCTTTAATTGCAGACATGTCATCTGATATTTTCTCACGTCCGATGGATGTTTCTAAATATGCCATGATTTACGGTGGAGCTCAAAAAAATCTTGCTCCAGCAGGTCTAACATTCGTTATCGTAAAAGACGAATTGCTTGGTAAAGTGTCTAGATACATCCCTACAATGCTCAACTACACCACTCATATTGAAAATGGATCCATGTTCAATACTCCTCCAGTATTGCCTATCTATTCTGCATTAGAAAATCTACGTTTATTGAAAGCACAAGGTGGACTGGTAGAAGTGGAAAAAAACAATATTGCTAAGGCAAACCTATTATACAACGAAATTGACCGCAATCCATTATTTGTGGGCACAGCAGCAGTTGAAGACCGCTCACGCATGAACATTTGCTTTGTAATGGCGCCAGGTTTTGAATCACTAGAAGCTGACTTCCAAAAATTGGCCAATGAGCGTGGCATGGTTGGTATCAAAGGTCACCGTTCAGTGGGTGGGTTCCGAGCATCTACCTACAATGCACTCCCTATTGAAAGCGTACAAGCTTTAGTAGATTGCATGAAAGATTTTGAACAATTACATAAATAGCCAACAAAACAACTCTTTATGTCCCCCTTGGGGATGTAGGGGGCTTAATATATTAACTAACAGATGAAAGTACTTATCGCCACCGACAAACCATTTGCAAAAATAGCAGTAGATGGTATCCGTCAAGAAATAGAAGCAGCAGGTTTTGAACTAGCATTGCTAGAAAAATACACCGAAAAACAACAATTGCTTGATGCCGTAGTTGATGCCAATGCCATCATCATCCGTAGCGACATCATCGACGCAGAAGTTATAGCAGCAGCAAAAGCATTGAAAATTGTAGTAAGAGCTGGCGCTGGATATGACAACGTGGATTTAGAAGCTGCCACAAAAGCGGGGATTTGTGTGATGAACACACCTGGTCAAAACGCAAATGCTGTAGCAGAACTTGTTTTTGGGCTGCTTGTTTTTGCTGTTAGAAATCAATACAATGGCACATCTGGCACTGAGCTAATGGGCAAAAAACTCGGAATACATGCATATGGCAATGTAGGAAGAAACGTTGCGCGCATAGCAAAAGGTTTTGGAATGGATTTGTACGCTTATGATGCTTTTTGCCCTGCTGAAGTAATCGAAAAAGACGGTGTAAAAGCATTGTCAAGTGTGGAAGAATTGTACAGTACTTGCGATATTGTATCGCTTCACATACCTGCTACTGCAGAAACGAAAAAATCAATCAATGCAGCCCTATTAGCTAAGTTACCTAAGGGAGCAGTGCTGGTAAATACTGCACGTAAAGAGGTGATTGATGAGGCACAGATGGTAGAGTTTATGAATGAACGTACCGATTTCAGATACGTAACGGACATACTACCTTCCAATCATGCAGAGATGGTCGAAAAATTTGAAGCACGATATTTCTCCACTCCGAAGAAGATGGGTGCTCAAACATCAGAAGCCAATATCAACGCTGGTATTGCTGCAGCCAAGCAAATAGCCGACTTCCTGAAAACTGGCAACGAAAAATACAGAGTGAACTAACTATAAATCAGACACTACACACAAAATCCGCCATAAAACAATAGTTTTTTATGGCGGATTTGTGTTTGTGTTACTCATTTTTACTATCTTTGTGCCAAATTATTTAATCCCATGCATCCATCATGTGCGGACATGAGGTAATAACTAATCTAAATTATATAAACAATATGTCATACAACTTATTAAAAGGCAAAAGAGGAATTATTTTTGGGGCACTTAACGACATGTCTATCGCATGGAAAGTAGCCGAGCGTGCAGTTGAAGAGGGTGCAATCATCACCCTTTCAAACACTCCAATCGCTGTTCGTATGGGAACAACAGATGAATTAGCAAAAAAATTAAATGCAACGCTTATTCCTGCAGATGCTACAAGTGTAACTGACTTAGAAAATGTTTTCGCCACTTCTATGGAGGTCTTGGGAGGCAAAATTGACTTTGTGCTACATTCAATCGGCATGTCACCCAACGTTCGCAAGAAAAAATCGTATGATGACTTAGATTATGATTTGCTTTCTACCACATTGGATGTTTCGGCTGTTTCATTCCATAAAATGTTGCAAGTTGCAAAAAAAATGGACGCAATCAATGAATATGGCTCGGTTGTAGCACTTTCATACCTTGCTGCTCAACGTACTGTAGCTGGATATAGCGACATGGCTGATGCAAAAGCGGTCTTGGAGTCTATTGCTCGTAGTTTTGGTTATATTTATGGCAAGGACAAAAAGGTACGTGTCAACACCATTTCCCAATCACCTACGGTAACTACTGCTGGAAGTGGAGTGAAAGACCTTGATGGACTTTTGGATTACTCAGAACGCATGTCACCACTTGGTAATGCTTCAGCTTTAGACTGCGCCGATTACTGTGTAGTTATGTTTAGTGATCTAACGCGCAAAGTGACTATGCAAAACCTTCTACACGATGGTGGATTCTCTAGCATGACAATGAGCGCAGATGTAATGGGACAATACTGCAAAGGTTTGTAATCCCTTCAAATATCATCTGCTGTAAATAAATATTAGCACCCTATAAATAATAAGTCAATCGCTGTGGGCGATTGACTTATTATTTTTTCTGCCAGCCTCATCACTCCCTCTTCACTGTACATTTCCCTTCAAAGTCAGCAAAAAACACACCCAGAAGTCTGACACTACCCACACAAGGAAGTTTAAAATTGGATGACCAAACACCTCTCCAATGGAATCACATTCAAAAAATATGACACCAATCAAGCGGCAAGAACTTAGCCTACAAACTCCATTTTCAGAAAAAGACAGCAAAAAAACAGCCCAAAAGTCAACCAACTAGCACCATCTGAATAACTATGTTCGTAATCCAAAAATTTAGATTATGGGTGCTCACGCCCATAATCCCACATCAATAGCAGTTGAATCTCAGAGCTTTACCATTTCGAATTAACAACATTAACAATTACAATACGATTACAGGCAATAATAACGATAGTAAATTAGTAGTATGATTACGGATTTTTTTTCTGTTGTAATCCTCTGAAAATTAACAGTAAAATACATATCCAGCATTTTTTTTTCATTAAAACAATTCTATATTCATTGTCAGTTCAAATATATCTGTATTTTTGTATCTCGATATTTAAGCAAATTAATTTATCAATTACCAAAACGCTATAAATTATGTCACAGTTAGTTGGTCATATCTCGCAGGTCATTGGTCCAGTAGTGGACGTGTTTTTTGATTTGAAAGGAAGTGAAGATTTAAAATTGCCTGCCATTAATGGCGCACTAAGCATAGATAGAGGCAATGGCAATGTGCTAATCGTAGAAATACAACAACACATAGGTGAAAACACAGTTCGTACTGTAGCCATGGATTCTACTGATGGACTTCGTAGAGGTCTGAAAGCAACAGCTCTTGGCGCACCGATATCAATGCCTGTTGGCGATCAAGTTAAAGGAAGATTGATGAACGTAATCGGTGATTCTATCGACGGCATGAAATCTCTTGATAAAAAAGGAGCTTTCCCCATCCACCGCGAACCACCAAAATTCGAAGACTTATCAACTAGCGAAAGCGTACTCTTTACTGGGATCAAAGTAATCGACTTGTTGGAACCATACTGTAAGGGAGGAAAAATTGGTTTATTCGGAGGTGCTGGTGTAGGAAAAACAGTGCTAATTATGGAGTTGATCAACAATATTGCTAAAGGACACGATGGCTTCTCGGTTTTTGCTGGCGTAGGTGAGCGTACTCGTGAGGGTAATGACTTGCTGCGTGAGATGATTGATGCTGGAGTTATCCGTTATGGCGAAGAATTTAAAAAATCAATGGAAGCCGGAGACTGGGATTTGTCTAAGGTAGATTATACAGAAGTTGCCAAATCACAAGCTACACTCGTGTTTGGTCAGATGAACGAACCACCAGGAGCACGTTCTTCTGTGGCTCTCTCGGGTCTTACTGTTGCAGAGTCTTTCCGTGATGGTGATGGATCTTCAGGTGCTGGTCGCGACATCCTATTTTTCATTGATAACATTTTCCGTTTTACCCAAGCGGGTTCGGAAGTATCGGCACTTCTAGGTCGCATGCCATCGGCGGTAGGTTATCAACCTACACTTGCCACAGAGATGGGACGTATGCAGGAGCGTATTACATCTACAAAAAACGGATCGATTACTTCGGTACAGGCCATCTATGTTCCTGCCGATGACTTAACTGACCCTGCTCCCGCTACCACATTCTCTCACTTGGATGCAACTACCGTATTGAGTCGTAAAATTTCAGAGTTGGGTATTTATCCAGCTGTAGATCCATTGGAGTCAACTTCTCGTATCCTTTCTCCATTAGTTGTTGGGGAAGAACACTACAACACTGCACAACGTGTGAAACAAATTCTTCAACGAAACAAAGAGCTACAAGATATCATTTCCATATTAGGAATGGAAGAGCTTTCTGACGAAGACAGACTTACTGTGTTACGTGCAAGAAAAGTTCAACGTTTCTTGTCTCAACCTTTACACATGGCAGCTCAGTTCAATGGCATACCTGGTG
>CAIUKZ010000096.1 GCA_903899865.1 uncultured Bacteroidales bacterium
AATTATCCCGTAACTGCTTTTATATGCAAATCAACATTGTAAACCAATCCAAACACGCACTCCCCGAGTATGCCACATCGCTATCAGCAGGCATGGATCTGAGAGCCAATATCGATGCACCCATCACCCTTCAGCCATTGGAACGAAAACTGGTTCCCACAGGATTATTCATCGAATTGCCAGCGGGTTACGAGGCACAAATCAGACCTAGAAGTGGATTGGCGCTAAAAAAAGGCATCACAGTGCTCAATTCTCCTGGCACCATAGACGCTGATTACCGTGGCGAAATAGGCGTGATATTAATCAATTTATCAGCCGAACCATTCGAAATCAATGATGGCGAACGCATCTGTCAAATGGTGATTGCATCACATGTGCAAGCCACACTGGTGGAAGTTAATGAACTTGGATCCACTGAGCGTGGCGCAGGAGGATTTGGCCACACTGGCAAACAATAATCGATATTAGTTCTCTACTCGCATTAAATACTGATTTCAATGCTCCAAAAAATCACGCTGGTTTTCATGCTTACAGTAGCCTGCTTTGCAGCCACGGCACAAAAAAAGCAGGACACCAAAAAATATAGCAATCAAGTTATCTCTGAAGCCACGCGGAGACAGTTTGACTATTACTTTTTTGAAGCGATCAGACTACGTGAGGAAAAAAAGCTGGATCAAGCCATGGAGTTATTTCAACTGTGCGCAAGCATAGACTCTACCGATGCTGGATGTCATTCCGAATTGGGAAATATCTATTCCCAAATGGGACTGCGCACAGAAGCCATCGAATCACTCGAAAAAGCCGTGAAATATGCACCAAAAAACTGGTGGTATAATAATCAATTGATTAGCCTACTATCTACAAGTAAAATTTACAAAAAGGGCGAAGAACAATACTTTTACAACAACTTGCTCAAAGCGGTTGATATTGCCAAAAAACTCCAAAAGATTTATCCCAATAAAGCCGATTCATACCGGGTGTTGGGTACGCTTTATAGCCAGTTGAACTGGATTGAAAAATCCATTGAAGCATTCGACCAACTGGAAAAAGTGACTGACGTAAGCATTGAAATATCGCTGATTAAATATCAACTGTATATGATGGTCAGCAAACCCAAAAAAGCGTTCAATGAGCTGGACAAAATTGTGAATAAATACCCAAGTGAGTCGCGCTACAAAACCTTGAGAGCCGACCAATACCTCGCACAAAAACAAGCAAAAAAAGCATTTGACTACTACCAAGAGATTTTAAAAACCGAACCCGAGAATCCATTCGTGTTTTCATCACTTGCCAAATACTATACCGAAACAAAAGAGCTGGACAAATCTAAAGAATACATAATCAAAGCTTTAAAAAGCGACGAATTGGAGTTTAAAGAAAAAACAAGCATCCTCAAAGACTATCTAGAGCCACTGCTCAAAGACACTGCAAACATCAAGCAAATAGAATCGCTGATAAAACTGCTGGTAGAAAAATATCCGCTCGAAGAAGATATTCACGGCTACTATGCTTCGTTTCTGGAATACACCAAACGCAAATCGGAGGCTAAGTTGGAGTATGAAACCATGTTGACCATCAATCCCACCAATGAAGCACCGTGGTTCAAACTGCTACTCCTAGCCAGTGACGAAAAAGACTATATAACACTCAAAAACATTACATCTAGAGCGCTGGAAGTGATTAGCAATAATCCGCTATTGAATTATTACAACGGCATGGCCAATTACCAAACGGGTGATTACCAAGAAGCTGTAAACCAATACCAAAAAGGACTCACCAAGCTAAAACCCGAACATGAGGACATGAAAAGTGAGTATTACGAACAGCTAGGTGACGCCTATTACAAACTCAACGAAAAGGAAAAATGCTTTGAAAGCTACGAAAAAGCACTACTGATAGACCCAAAAAACATTTCGGTGATGAATAATTATGCCTACTACCTATCCGAAGAAAAAAAGGACCTGAAACGTGCTGAAAAAATGAGTGCTAAAACCGTGGAACTCAATCCAAAAAACAGCACCTTTCTGGATACTTACGCATGGATATTGTACCAACAAGGCAACTATTCGCTAGCAAAATTCTACATCGAACGTGCAGTAGAAAATCTGGAAACAACCGAAAACAATGGCGTGGTTTTTGAACATTATGGCGACATACTTTGGATGCTACAAAATGACGATGCAAAAGCATTGGAAATGTGGCAAAAAGCATTTAACCTAGGAGAAAAATCGGATAATCTCAAACTTAAAATTGAAAACAAAGGATGGAAAAGAAACTAATCAAATCAAGCATTTATGCTTTCATCCTGATAAGCATAGTGGCCTGTCAAAGCACCAAGAAAATCACTAAACAGCCCGAAAGTACAGGTAACCCCACCGCAGACTACATCAACTCGGTTCAAAGCGCTCAGCCACAGTTCAAAACGGCCAATTTCAGCGACGCACTCATCAATTTTACCATGAATGACAGTCACATGTCATTTCCTATAAGCATTAAAATCAAAACCGATTCGGTTATTTTCGTGTACGTAAAGCCATTTATGGGCATAGAAGCCTACAAAGCCGAACTGGAACCAACGAGCATCAAAATATTCGATAAAATAAACCAACGATTATATGTCACCTCCTACGCCTACCTTTCACAAAAAATAGGAGTCGAAATCAACTATTACAACCTCCAATCATTGCTTAGCAATCACTTGTTTTGTGTAGGAAGAGCCGATGTCTATCCCGATAGCTGTACCATTAATAAAATAGCCAAAGAACTTACTGTCATTGACTTTACCAACGGTCAGCTGCATCAAAAAACGACCATAGATGGCAAATTCAATGTCATTCAAACTCACATAAATGACAACACAAAAAATCAATTTGTGAACTTTGAATACACACAGTTTGCTAACAACAATGGGAGATATTTCCCCAAAGAGTTGAAAATTTCACCTTCCAATCTGACAAAAATTTCAAACATAAGTCTTACTTTTGAAAAAGTGGAATTTGACACACCCACCAGATTCAATCCTTCTGATAAACACCGATATACCAAAGGAAGCATTGACGACCTATTGAAAACAAAATGAAACGTAAATAAATGAAGTCAATCGGTTTAAAATTCGTCAATTGACTGTCGTTAAACTACTTATAAATACAATTACAACTAAATTTATAACCACAATATAAATGCAACCAATTAAACATTACAGTATTTTTACCGTCGTGACTTTGATAGCAATAGTGACGTCCATCTCTGCACAAAGTGTAAAAGAACTAGAGAGACAAAGGCAACAAGCACTCCAAAAACTTGAAACCACCAGCAAAAAACTTAGCGAAACAAAAAAATCAAAAAAAACAGCGCTAAATAAACTGACCATCATCAACAAAAGTATCCAGGAACGCAAATCAATTATCTCCAATATCAATGGCGAGATAAGCACCATTTCATCCAAAATGCGCCAATTGGAACAAGAAAAAGTAGCGCTGGAAAACAATCTTAATAAACTAAAAGCCAACTACGGAAAAACCATTCAAAATGCATACGTCAACCGTAATGTGTATTCCAAAATGATGTTTGTGCTTTCCGCCAATTCATTCAACCAGTCGTATAGAAGACTCAGGTATGTACAAGAATACACCAGCTACCACAAAGCACAAGCTGCCCAAATTGAAAAAATAACGACCCAACTACTCGAAAAAAATGACAGCCTAGAAGGTCATAAAAATCAAAAAGAAGAGGTGGTCAAAGAAAAAGTAAGCGAAACACAAAAACTTGCCAAAGACGAGGAAAAAGAGAAAGAACTACTATCCGAACTGAAAGCCGAAGAACAAAAACTACGTGCCGATCTGAAAATTCATCAAAGAAAAGCTAGTGAACTAAACAACAAAATTGAAGCCATCATAGCCGAAGAAATACGCAAAGCCGAAGCAAAACGTGCTGCCGAAGAAGCCAAAAGACTCGCAGCCGAAAAAGCCGCTAACGAAAAATCGACCACTAGCAATGGCTCCAAAACCAAAAACGGATACTCTTATAACGCAAAATCAACTACCAACACAAATTCAAACAGCACAAATAGTAACTCCAACAACAACAGTAGCACAACAACAGCACCAACCAGTTCACAGTCCGTCAACACACTCACCAAAGAAGAGCAAATCATTTCGGGCAATTTCGACAAAAACCAAGGACGCCTACCTTGGCCTGTCTCCAATGGGTTTATCAGTGGACATTACGGTGTACAGCCACACCCCATTTTGCGCCACGTGACTACCAACAACAAAGGCATCTACATCCAAACACCCTCCAATGGTTCGGCTCGTGCCATTTTTGAAGGTATAGTCACACAGCGATTCTCCATTCCCGGAAGCAACAATGCCGTGATTATCAAACACGGAGCATTCCGCACCGTATATGCCAATCTCACCCAAATATCTGTCAAAGAAGGCGATAAAGTAAGTGCCAAACAAGTAATAGGCAAAATATATACCGACGACGAAAACGACAACAAAACCGAACTCTATTTCCAAATATGGAAAGACAAAGTGCTCCAAAATCCTGAAAACTGGTTGACAAAGTAGATGTTAGTTCATTGGGTTTATTGGGTTCATAGCCAAGATATTAGAACCAAGATAATAGAGCCAAGAATCTAGATGTTAAACCTTATAAACTCTATGAACCTTATGAACCCTATAAACCCTATGAACTTTATAAACCCAATGAACTCTATAAACCCTATACCCCAATGAAAAAACAAAGCATCCTTTTTCTGTGCTTGACCCTAAGCACCATCTTGTCTGCTCAAGTAAGTAAAACTGTGAACTGTACTGCAGGAGCTTTGTCATCCTTGCTAAGCAGTACCGAGAAAAGCACCATTACTGACCTCACCCTCACGGGTACCATCGATGCACGAGATTTTGTTATTATGCGTGATAACATGCCTAAACTCGCTAACATTGATATGGGCACCGCTACTATCGCTGCTTATCAAAATAATTTGGATAATCAAATACCTGCGGGAGCGTTTTGTGATACAGTAAATAAGGTATCCGACACTATTATTACATCCATTGTAATGCCTACAAGCACCACAAGTATTGGTTATCGTGCATTTGAAAGATGTACTGGACTCTCAGGGACTCTTGTTATTCCTAATTCGGTGACAACTATTCGAAGTCAGGCATTTTACGAGTGTACTGGTTTAACTGGAACAATTACTATTCCTAATTCCGTGAATATTATTGGTGATTATATATTTCAATTTTGCACTGGACTAACTTCGATATTAGTAGATAGTAAGAACCCAAATTTCAGTTCTGATAATGGGATATTATACAACAAGGAGAAAACTATTTTAATCAAATGTCCAGAAGGTAAGTCTGGGACTCTTACTATTCCAAATTCAGTAATGATTATAGGAAATTTAGCATTTTGCAATTGCACAAAATTAACAGGTGATCTTACCATTCCAAATGCAGTAACTTCTATTCGATATGCTGGATTCTATAATTGCAATGGCTTCACTGGAACTCTTACTATTCCTAATTCGTTAACTTCTATTGGAGAAAGTGCGTTTTCGGGTTGCAGTGGATTCAATGGCAATCTTACAATTTCTAATTCGGTAACTACTATTGGTCGTAATGCATTTTTTGGTTGCAGTGGCTTTACTGGTGATCTTACCATACCAAATGCCGTAACTAATATTGGTAGTGGTGCATTTTGCAATTTAACAGGTTTAACGTCAATAACAGCACAGGCTGTGAAACCTGTTGATTTAAGTAATTCTGCGTATGTGTTTGCTGGCATTGATACATCTACCTGCGTTCTCTATGTTCTTAAAGGCTCAAAAACAGCTTATCAAAATGCCAATCAGTGGAAATACCTTACAAATATCGTAGAATATGACTTGCCAACAGACAATAACGACATCACATCAGACGGCACATCGCTCTACGTTGCTGACAGTCAACTTCACATCAAAAACGCCACATTAGGCGAGACAGTGAGCATCACTGCTGTATCTGGCATGCCAGTATATTCAGGCATAATCACCACCGATGTGCTATCAGTATCGCTCCCAATGAGCGGTGTGTATATCGTCACCATAGGTAACAAGAGCCTGAAAGTGGTGTATTAGTGAAAAGGTATAAAGTTTTTGGTTCATAGGGTTCATAGGCAAGACTCTATGAACCCTATGAACTATATGAACCAATGAACCTTATGAACTCTATGAACCTTATAAACTTTATAAACCCTATGAACCAATAAACAACTCCACCATGGAAGAACTAGAACCCATCACCCCACCAATAGAATATGGCGATAGCAACATCGTCACCCTCGAAGGACTAGAGCACGTTCGTCGCCGTCCGGGTATGTACATCGGTAAACTTGGCGATGGCAATCATGCCGACGATGGTATTTATGTATTGCTCAAAGAGGTGCTGGACAACTGCATCGACGAGTACCGCATGGGTGCGGGAAATAAAATTGATGTGAAAGTCAAAAACGGCGAAGTGGAAGTCCGCGACTATGGTCGTGGTATCCCTCTTGGCAAGATGGTGGATGCCGTATCCATGATGAATACCGGTGGTAAGTACGACTCCAAAGCCTTCAAAAAATCGGTAGGTCTGAATGGGGTAGGTACCAAAGCCGTGAATGCACTTTCTGAAATATTCATTGTCCAAAGTTTCCGCGAAGCACAAACACGCAGAGCCGAATTCAGCAAAGGCAAAATCACCACCGACACTGACTTGATGCCAGATAACGAAAACTCCGAACGAGGCACTTACGTGTATTTCAAGCCCGACAATACCCTATTTGAAAGCTATGTGTACAAAGACGAGTACATCGAAACCATGCTTCGAAATTATGCCTATCTCAATACTGGATTGGCCATTAACTTCAACGGCAAACGCATCTTTTCGAAAAATGGACTGACCGACCTGCTCAACGAAAATATTACTGCGGAAGCACTATATCCCATCATCCACCTCAAAGGTGAAGACATCGAAATAGCTTTCACTCACTGTCAGGACCGCGAGGAGTATTATTCCTTTGTCAACGGGCAACACACCACGCAAGGCGGTACTCACCAGAGTGCGTTTCGCGAAGCTGTAGCACGTACCATCAAGGAGTTTTATGGCAAAAACATGGACGTGGTGGACATCCGCAACGGTATTGTGGCAGCCATAGCCATCAGCGTGGAAGAGCCC
>CAIUKZ010000097.1 GCA_903899865.1 uncultured Bacteroidales bacterium
AATAATTTTATTCAGTTCCGCTGCATCTTTAAATTCACACCCATTCACACCCATGTCCACCACCATATCCTATCCAACCATAGAATCTCGTTTTTACGAACTTGCAGAGAATAGACCTAACAGGTTGCAGAAGCCTCTTAGGTCTGAGGATTATTCCTTTGCCGTAAAAAAACATCTGGCTTACACCCACACAACTACCGAAAATCTGGTGGATGCGCTCAAAGCCTTGAAACAGGATGCCAAAGTGCCGAATAAAGCTGATTTATTGACCGTATTTAAAGAGTTAGGTTATGGAATTGAGTAAACAAACAAATTATATCTTTGAGATAAAACAAATTCTTGAAAAGGCAAGACAAAAGGCTTATTCTGCTGTCAATACAGCAATGGTAGAAGCCTATTGGCTAGTAGGGCAGAGAATTGTGTTAGAAGAGCAAAATGGGAAGGTAAGAGCTGCTTATGGTAAAGAAATTATTAAAAACCTATCGGTAGAATTGACAAACTCATTTGGTAAAGGTTATTCTGAAAGGTCTTTAAGAGAGTTCAGGCAATTTTACCAAACCTTTCCTGATTTGTTGGAAATAAGTCAGACACCATCTGACCTATTGGATGAAAACATTCGGCGAACACCTTTCGCCATTTCTGAAAATACAATTTGGCGAACACCCTTCGCCAAATTACACTGGTCACATTATCAGCGTGTTTTGCGCGTTGCAGATGCTCAAGCCCGGATGTATTATTTAACAGAAGCGGCTAACCAAAATTGGTCTATAAGCACACTCGACCGCAATATTTCAACCCTCTATTACCAGCGACTAATATCCTCCCAGTCGGGCGTAGGTTGTTTTAGCGAGATTTGTATGGCGAAGTTTCCAAACTTCGTCGTGTTAAAAGCTTGCCTCTGGCTGGCAAATTAACAACAAAAGGCACGAGATTTTCGTGTCTTTATTCACCCCTAGCCCCTAAAGGGGAATATTGATAATGCTGGAAAAATAGTATATTTGCTACGAATATGGAAGACTGGTGAATTTCCGCCAGTGAGCGGACATGCCTTTTTGGGCGACGTAGGAAGGAGTCATACGCCGAACATCGAAAACAATATAAACTACGGGGAACTAGGGGAATATGAAAAAAAATAATGAGAAAATAAAACGGAACGAGGTTTCAATAAGAAGTTCCGCTGCCGAATACCTTACTTTTATTGCTGCTACGGGTGACAATCCCGATAGTATTGAAATGCGTTACGAGGACGAAAATGTCTGGTTGACCCAAAAAATGATGGCCGAATTGTATGATATTTCTATTCCGGCAATCAATCAACACCTGAAAACAATTTTTGAAGACAATGAGTTGATCGAAGATTCAGTTATTAAGAATTACTTAATAACTGCCTCCGACGGCAAACAATACAACACAAAACACTATAGCCTGCAAGCTATTATTGCCGTTGGTTTTAAAATAAATAACCAACGAGCAGTTCAATTCCGCAAATGGGCAAACAAAATTGTAAAAGAATATACCATTCAAGGTTGGACAATGGACGTTGACCGGCTTAAAAATTTGGGAACAATACTTACCAAAGATTATTTTGAGAAACAACTTGAAGTAATTCGGGAAATCCGATTGTCCGAAAGGCGTTTTTATCAGAAAATTACCGATATTTATTCCACCGCTTTGGATTATGACCCAAATGCCAAAACAACCATTGACTTCTTTAAAAAGGTACAAAACAAACTGCATTGGGCAATTCACGGACACACGGCAGCCGAGCTTATTTATAAACGTGCCGATGCACAAACAGATAATATGGGGCTTCAAACTTGGGAGGCAGCTCCTGTAGGGAAAATTAGAAAATCGGATGTATTGGTAGCAAAAAACTATTTACAAAAAGACGAAATGCGAGCTTTGGAACTGATTGTTTCCGGTTATCTTGATTTTGCCGAAAACCAAGCAAACCGGAATATACCTATGACTATGGAAGATTGGGCGCAACACCTCGATCGTATTTTGATGGCTACCGAACATGAACTATTAACCAACGCTGGCAAAATATCGATGGAAGTAGCCCGCCAACACGCCGAAACTGAGTGGGAAAAGTACCGAATTGTACAAGACCAATTGTTTGAAAGTGATTTCGACCGTTTTCTTCAATTAAAGTCAACATTGAAAAAGATGGATAAAAAAGGTGGCAGTAATGAATAAAATGAGAAATTTGAATATCAGGAAATCAATACTTATCACATCTAAAGATGTTAAAGTAAAATCAAAAGAAGATCTTTCGTAAACGAATAAGCTCAAGAAAACAACCACCCCCATCTGATGCATTTCAGGTG
>CAIUKZ010000098.1 GCA_903899865.1 uncultured Bacteroidales bacterium
CTGACTGCGCCAGATCCAAACTTATTGTATAGTGTCGATGGAGGTGCATATAGTGCGTATCCAGTAGGTGGCTATAGTGGTATTGTTACCGGCACCCATTCAGTTATAGCACAAAACATCAGTGGTTGTCTTTCTCCATTTACATATATTATAATTGATGCTCAGCCACTTTCTCCTGCCTTACCTATTGTAAGTATTACACAACCGAGTTGCACAGTAGCTAAGGGAGAAATAGTTGTAGTGAGCGATACGACAGCATTGACATTTAGTTTTAATGGTGGAGCATACAGCAGTTATCCGGTGAATGGCTTTATCGCAAATTCTGGAATATATACGTTAGCTGTTCAAAATTTGAGTGGCTGTGCACCCACTGTGCTCACTAATATTGTCATTAACCCACAACCTCAAACTCCTCTGATCAATGCGTTAGCAACTGCAATCACTTGTTTTGGAGATTTTAGCACGATTACTGTGTCAGGTACTGGTGGTGTTTTGCCATATCAGTATAGCCTTGATGATACATTATTTCAAAGTTCAAATACGTTTGTAGTGCCTGCCGGCTTTTACACAATGACCATAAAAGATTCTAATGGATGTTCAAATAAATCAGATACTATCTTTTTAACACAACCGCTTCCAATTACTGGAACTGTAGCTGCAACGCCAATATTTTGTAACGGCGACAGCAGCATCCTTACAATAACAGCAAGTGGTGGGGTGGGTGCTTATGAGTATAGTATAAATAGTGGTCTTTATCAACCGTCAAATACGTTTATTGTGCCCGCAGGTGATTATACAATAGACATACGATTAATAAATAATCCCGCTTGTTATGCAGCGGTAAGTCCAAAAATAAAAATTAGTCAGCCTGAAAAATTAAAATTAATTGCGTCTTATGAGGCTATTAAATATTGCGGCGATAGCGCCATCATAACGATTACTGCTACTGGTGGAAATCCACCTTACACAGGCTTAGGTGATTTTGTAAAAGGACCAGGTGTATGGACCTTCACTGTAGCGGATACCAATGGATGCTCGGCTACTTCTGATATTACACTGTTGCCTCCTGGCTGTGTTGAATTAAATGTGTATCCTAATCCAGCGCAGAATAGTATACGTATCGATCACTCGGCAGCTATTAGCACAGGCGCTTATTTACAAATTTTTGCTGATAATGGCGCCAAGCTACTATCTCAAAAGGTGCAAGAAAATAGTTATTACAGTACGATAGATATTAGTGCACTGGCAAGAGGCGTTTATTTATTAATTTATATAAACGGTAATGAAATGAAAGTAGCAAAATTTACAAAACTCGGTAAGTAATAACATACTTTATTAAACGAAATAAAATATAAAAATTCATTGTAATTAGGTATTCAACTAGTAACAATAAATAGAGTTAAAACAAATCACAAATTTAAAATAAGGTAGAAAAATGAAATTTTTTAAGATCATACTCTTTACACTAGCAACATCAATCACCACATTAAATGTATTTGGACAAGCGAATCCATTTATCAATGTGTTACCATCAAATTCAGGTCTTGTGTCTGTCGGTGCTACCATCGATATTATAGTGACAATAGGTAATACTGGACCCATTTCAACGATTGCACAGGCTAAGCTTAGACCAATTATTCAAATACCGACGTCTGTTACGTTTTTGTCAACGCCACAACAACTAGGCTTGCCAGCAGGATGGACTATATTGTCAAACAATGGTTCACAATTACGATTGTGTAATTCGTCAGACCCTATTCCAGTAAATACGAGCCGCATAATAATACTAAAGGCACAGGGTGTTACTGTTACGCCTGCACAAACATTTTCTGGAAATATTAATTTTGGTAATGGTACTACTTGTGCAGCTGGTACTACTGTAGCAGGAGACCTTACGACAGATAATTCTGCGTTGTCAACGATAGAAGTTATAGCTGGCGTGCCACTTCCATTGAATTTAACGAACTTCTCAGTAAACACCGACAACTGTATAGCCCACCTTACTTGGAGTACCTCTTCTGAAATGAACAGTGAAAAATTTGAGATAGAAAAATCTGAGAGCAATAAGGCGATATGGAAAACGATCGGAAGCGTAACAGCTCATGGTAATTCTTTTGCTAATTCAACCTATTACTTTAAAGATGATAATAGTTCATTAAACAATACGGTAGTTATGTACCGTTTAAAAATGATCGATATAGATGGTTCGTTTGTGTATTCATCTGTAGCTAATGTGCTATCAACATGTAATGAGCATAATCTATCAGTATTTCCTAACCCTGTGGCCAATGGAACACTTAATGTCATCTTAACGAGTGCAGAAAATATCGAAGCTACTCTTACGTCAGTTACGGGTCAAAAAATAAAAAATATTCTTTTAAAGAATGGAATCAATAACATTGATGTGTCAGAATTGAGCAATGGAGTCTATATCCTAAGCACAACATTCGGACACGGCATCAACCCAAATGTAAAAGTTACTATTCAAAAATAATGCCATCTATATGACTTGTCTGCATGTAAAACATAGACAGGGTATTAAAATTAATCGTTACGTACTATAGAATTTATTTTACTTCCTTTAAAGACATAATTACTTTACCTCACACAATTTTTAAAATGATCTCAAAACATTTTCTTATTTTATTTCTATTCATTGGAAGTAGCGCATTTGCCCAAAAGGGAATAATTACTGGAAAGATATTAGATGACAAGACTGGTCTGCCACTAAGCGGAGGGTCGATTAGTTTAATTGAAAAGTCTATGTCTGTCGTTGCAGATCAAAATGGGTTTTTTACGTTTGATAAACTTCAAGCAGGAAACTATTCTGTAAAGTGCAGTCATGTTGGATATGTCGAAAAAATTGTGACAGATATTAATCTTGGGGCAAATGAAAATAAAGAAATTAATATTTCATTACTTAAGGCATCTAAACAGCTTAAAGGTGCTGTGATTGCGGCTACCAGAGTGAAAGGAGCTGGTGAGACGATGGCGACCTTACTAGTAGCTCAAAAAAACAGTGCGAGTGTGAGCGATGGTGTTTCGGCAGAAACAATTAAGAAAACACCAGATCGAAGTAGTAGTGATGTCATAAAGCGTGTGACTGGAGCAAGTATCCAAAATGACAAATTTGCCATCATCCGTGGTTTAAATGATAGATACAATGCCTCCTTTATAAATGGTGCCCCGTTGCCAAGTACAGAAAGTGATAGGAAAGCATTTGCATATGATATTTTTCCATCTGGCATTATAGAAAATTTAATTGTTTACAAAACAGCTACGCCAGATAAAACAGCAGAGTTTGGAGGAGGGATAATTGAAATTTCGACAAAATCGACTTCATCTAAACCAATTACTATTATTTCGGTAAGCCAAGGCTACAACTCCTTGATAACTGGTAAAAAACGCTATGTTTCTGAAATGAAAGGTAGCAGAGATTGGATAGGCTTAGACGATGGTACACGAGCGTTGCCAAGTGGTATTCCATCTGACAAACAAGGCTTTATAAATTCATCAACATCAGATAAAATTGGGTATGCAAAATTATTTGGAAAGTACAAGTGGGGCGTAAAAGAAGCTGATACTAAACCGAACCTAAGTTTACAAATAGTAAAAAGTCTTAATTTAAAGATAAAAGACAAACAATTTCTTTCATCGCTTTTTTCAGTGAGCTATAACAAAAGTAATTCATTTTTATCTGGAGAACGCAATAGCTATAATGGCTCTGGCAATATCAACGACCCTAATTATGTTCCTATACATGATAAAAAATACATTGATTCTGTCTATAACGAAGAGATAATCTGGTCGGTATTGGCCAATGTTGGTATTAAAATAAACAACAGAAATAATATAAGCTGGAAAAATAACCTGAGTATAAATACTGATAACACGTTAGTAAAGCGAGGAGGGTATGCTGATTATTCGAATGACACAACTGTAAAATTAAAAGAAACATTTCGAAATTTTGTATCAGATAAAATTTTAAACAGTCAGCTAATTGGGGAACATCAAATTGGTAAATTTAAAACAAAATTAAATTGGCTTGCTGCATACAGCAACGTAGATCGAAGTACACCATTTCAAGCGGTTTCAAATAATAATCAGATGCTTACCGACCTTGCAAGTCAGGGCAGAAATGGCACAATGACATCTGCTAATTCGCAAGAAAATCTCAAAAATTTAAAAGTAGACATTTTGCAACCTTTTAATCTTTTTGAAGGTAGTCAAAATATGTTTAAGATGGGAGTTGGATACCTAGCTAGAGAACGAAACTATACCAATAGAGTATTAGGTTTTGCACAAGCGGTCACCGGCAATCCATATGACATTGATTATTCAATTCTGGGTTTACCTGAAGATCAGATATTTCTGACGCAAAATTTGGGCTTACTTTCTAATGGCAAAGCAACAACATTGGTGAATGATGCGACAGTACCCAATTCTGCGTATGACGCATCGTCTTCAACCTTGCACGCCTATTTAATGAATGATCAGCGTTACAAAAAATTTAGATTTATCTATGGTGTACGAATGGAAAGTTTTAATCAAAAATTAGTGGCTGCTCAACGTGGTTTAGGTGCAATTAATATCAATTACACCAAGGTAGATTTTTGTCCTTCGGCTAATTTAGTTTATTCATTGACTGAAAAAACAAATGTTCGCTTGTCATACAGCAAAACGTTAAATAGACCTGAATACAGAGAATTAGCCAATTTTGGTTTCCCAGATTATCTGTCAGGTTTTTATGTTTCGGGTGATTCAAATTTAAAAAGAGCAAGTTTAAATAATTTTGATGTCCGTTATGAAATTTTCCCAGGCAAGGCACAGTTGCTTTCTGTATCTGCTTTTCATAAAGCAATTACAAATCCAATTGAGTTTTCTACTTCATCGTTCTACGCAGGTGAGGCGCAATACGTTCAAAGCAAATCGGCGACCATTACTGGTGCAGAACTTGAATTTAGGGTTCTTATGTCTACATTGTTTAATAGAACGAATGAAAAATCATTGCTGAACAGATTTACCTTATCGGGTAATGGTACGATTACAACATCGAAGGTATCTGTTGGTAATGCGTTAGATTCTATAAGTTCGCGCGCGCTGCAAGGGCAGTCGCCTTACATTATAAATGTGGCACTCAGTTATGCACATGATAGTTCAGGTTTATCATCGACCCTTTCTTTAAATAGAATTGGCCAACGGCTTGCTATTGCGGGTAGTAATGTATTGCCAGAATATTATGACAAGGAACGAACTGTCATTGATTTTCAAATAGCTAAAACGTTCTTAGATAATAAACTCGAATTAAAATTTAATGCGAGAGATTTATTAGCACAAGATATATTGACCTATCTCGATTTTGATAGAAGCAAAACGTACACCGGAAAAGATAAAATCTTTACTAGAAATAAAGCGCCTAGAGTGTTTATATTTAGTGCGAGTTTTAAATTTAATTAGCGAATTCCTTCATGAAGAGGCTATTGGATGCTAGCCCAAGTTCACGTTGAAGTTGTTGTGCGATGGCACCTTAACATCAGGCCTCGAAAAAAGAGAACACAATTTTCTATGGGCTGGCGACTCACCAAGCAATTAGGCTGTTCGGTATGTTCGGCACTGCGGCATGCCGAACGCTAGATAGTTAAGCTTCTGCGAACGTTATGACTAGTATTGCGCACTAACCCTTTATCTACTTGAATTAAACGCTTCGTGTGCTGATCATGTATTCGTTTCAATATCGTTGTTCTTATCCAGCAACCACTCTTATTTACATCTCATTGTGGGTTCGGAGAACCAAATTTATTTGTCGTTAGACATGCCGCTAAGCGAACATATTGAACAGCGTGGATGAATGCTGTTGGAGTTAAGCGAAAAAAAATGGCATATAGTATTTTGTATCTTTCTATTTTACTATCAACCTATTTCTTAAATGAACTTGTGATTTAGTTTGAATTGTATAGGTATACAGTCCTTTCGAAATTTTACTTACGTCAATTGTATGTTCATATTGCATCTCTGAAAGATTCTTAAACAATATTAATTGTCCAAGTGTATTATATAAGCTGAAAGTAATGGCTTGACCTTGGGTGATAATATTGAGATTCCCATCGGTTGGGCAAGGGAAAATAGAAATGTTATTATCATGATTAATATCAACTCCCAACATGGTGTAGGAATAGCAGCTTGAGGTGTCCTTGCAAGGGATATTACTAAGTACCACAGCATAGGAGCCATTTGAACTTGGCGAAAAAGATTGGTTGGTTTCACCTGGCAAAGGCATAAAACCATTTATGCAATCCACCCATTGATAAGTGACACCTGTTGCATTGGCAGAGAGGGTATTACCTATTTTAGTAATGCTAGTATCAATAGGTACAGTAGTAATCGTCAAATTTAATGTTACCACAGAGTCGCAACCCCCAACACTTATCAAGGTATCTATGGCTGTAAAATTGCTCGACGTGTAGGTATTACCATCTATCCAAGTGATAGGAGTACACGAATTAATCATATCGTTTGAAGTACTATTTACACAGTGTTCTATTTTTAAAACAAAGGCATCCCAAGCACCTTGGGTCATCACATTATATAGGCCTGTATTAAAATCAAAATCTGTATTATCGTAAAAATCCCCTACAACATAAATTTTAC
This sequence comes from uncultured Bacteroidales bacterium, assembly GCA_903899865.1. GTDB lineage: Bacteria > Bacteroidota > Bacteroidia > Bacteroidales > Paludibacteraceae > Paludibacter. The sequence continues at coordinate 6,649 of CAIUKZ010000098.1, forward strand.
CTTGCTTATTTAACAAAATTCCATTGACAGAAGCTGCAGCTGGTTCGTCACTAATGTTTTTTGCCCAGTTCAAGTTGCCAGTGCTATCCAATTGCATAATATAGCCACGTGAATTTGTGATTTGACTTGGGTCGCCCAAGTAAAAAATACCTGGACCTGGATCAAAATCTTCATAACCCTTAAAAGCCCCACAAAGAGAAACATTACTTTGACTGTCAACAGCAATTCCCAATACTAGTTCGTATTCCGGAAAAATGCCAGAGAACCCCCCCATATGTTTAGCCCAAATAAAATTGGCATTTGAATCAATTTTTAAAATATAGGAAGCCGCTTTAGGTGTCGTAATATTGTAGGAAGCTGAGCTAAAATCAAAATCAACATTACCAAAGAACATCCCTCCTAAATAATAATTGCCAATTGAATCATACGAGAGAACTGAAATGCCGACACTATGGCCTACAGGTGATTTATCCTCGGAGTTGATGAAAATTGTTCGAGAGTATAATGTCCCTATGCAGTTTGTGCCTGCGGAAAAAATTGACA
>CAIUKZ010000099.1 GCA_903899865.1 uncultured Bacteroidales bacterium
GAAATTCAATGAAAATGCAGGTTAAATTTTTTGTAAACAAAATGGAGTTGTGGAGTTGTAATAAGCAAAAAAACCAACCCCAAATTTTTTAAGTTCAGGATTGGTTTTTGGTCACCTAAGGTCGTCAATGCAGGTCAATGCAATTGATTTTTGTATTTATCATTTTTTGGATCCAATCGGATTGCTTCTTGGAATGCCATGGTTGCATCCTTTTGTCGGTTAGAAAGTGCAAGTATTACCCCATAATTGTAATAGGCTTTAGCTCTGGCAGTGGGCGAAAGTGTATCCAATGTTGTCATTTCGCTTAGCAGATTGGCACTTTGTTCCATTTGACCTTGCTTGAGAAGATGAATAGCTGAGTTCAGCTTTTTTAGTTTTCCATCTTTTTCAAATTTCACAGCCACCGTTTCGGTGTATGGAGCTACTGCATGCATAAATTGCTGAGTTACTTCCAGAAGGGCTTGGTGATATAGTTCGGATTTGTTGATTGTCAATAATGCCTGACTCGGACTCGTTATCTTTTGAGTTTTTACACAGTTTATCGTTTTAGAATACAGCACTTTACCAGTTTTACTGTCTGCCATTTTGAAGTTTACACCATAGGTATAATGTCCACTTTTTTCGAATGTGGTTACCGTGTTCCCTTTCGGATAGGTAAAGATGTTTTTCTTCTCTACATCCTCCGAATACTCATTCGAGATTATTTTTGCCGACAGTAACACCATATTATTCTTTGTCTGCAAGCCAGAGCCTGCATCTGTCTGATATTTCTGCTCTTGCTGCATGTTCAGTGCCGATAAGTCAACGACTTCCAATGAGTTGAGCGCTGCCAGTTTGTTCGTCAGTTCCGTGCCCAAATCTAAGGTGTGTTTGGTGTTCGTTTCCCCATTTTGATGCATTACTTCTTTGATTGCAAACTGTTGTTGCTTGTCTAGCTGACACTCAGATGTCCGATTTACAGTGATTTGAATTGCATTTGAGCAACTCCACAATTGAATACTATTCGCTACAATAAAAGTTGCTGCTAGGATAAATTTTATGTTTTTCATAATTGTCGTTCTTTAGAGTTAATAAATTGTTTAGCTGCATAAAAATTAATTCCTCTATCTTAGACCTCCATATTATGTTTTTGATTTGTTATTTGTCAAAAAAAGCTCACAATTCCTGTTGACAGATCGTGGTATCCTCCCACAATTTTCACCTTCCCATCTTGTTCTAGTTGAGCCACTATTTCACTTTCAGTTCGGATGCGTTGAATGGTGACCTGTATGTTTTCTTTGGCTACTTTGTTGACAAACGAAAAGTTTTCCCCAGTTCTATTTACAGTTTCGGTTTTTTCATTCAATATTGCTGGCTTTACTTTTTCTAACAAGGATGTGAGATTGCCCATTTGTAGCTCATTGCAAGCTCCAGCCACGGCACCACAATTGCTATGTCCGAGTACCACTATCAGTTTTACGCCCACAAAAGTGGCATATTCTATACTCCCCAATATGTCTTTGTTTACCACATTGCCTGCAATGCGAATGCTAAATGTGTCACCAATGCCCAAATCAAAAATATGCTCGGCAGACGTGCGTGAGTCAATACAGCTAAGGATAATGGCAAATGGGTTTTGGCCAAAGGATGTTGCATTGACTTGATGCTTGAGATACTTTTCTGACAGATCGCCGCTTACAAATCGTTGGTTGCCCGCCTTTAATATTTCAAGTACTGCTTCTGGTTTCAATGCTTGCTGGGTGTCCTTATCAAGTACATTTACAAATTGAATGTAATCATTCATTTGGTAGTTGTTTTTCATCCCGAGAATATTCAATTTCACTCCCCGCTCTACCGAAACGATGTTTTTAAAATCTTCAATGATTTCCATTACATCATTGTCAATGTATCGAGAATTTCTTGCGTCAATGATTACTCTGGAGTTTTGGGGTATGCTCCAAAGTGTATCTTTTATGCTGGCTTTATTCAGAAACGACACCTGTGTGGGCAGTTCTATGCGCAATGTTTCATCCAAATGCAAGGTCTCTTTGCGTTGAATAAATGGATTTTTGAAGTTGCTTCGGAACAGAAAGAATGTGCTGACAAGTGATCCAATAACCACCCCAATCAACAAATCGCTGAGTAAAATAGCTAGAACAGTGACCATGAATGGAATAAACTGGTTGAATCCTTTTTTATACATTTCTTTAAACATAGATATCTTTGCCAATTTGTAACCAGTCATTAGCAGGATAGCTGCCAAGGCTGCAAGCGGAATTAGATTCAACACACTACTCAGCACCACTATGCTAATCAGCAACAACACCCCATGTATGATCGTTGAAGCTTTGCTTTCAGCTCCTGCATTGATATTGACCGAGCTTCTTACAATTACTGATGTGATAGGTATTCCACCGATTAATCCTGAAAGAAGATTGCCCACACCTTGCGCTATCAACTCCCTGTTTGGAGACGCTTGACGCTTATGAGGATCCAGATTTTCAACCGCCTCAAGGTTGAGTAGCGTTTCCAACGATGCTATCACTGCTATCACAAAAGCTGCAATCCATACATTGTAATTGGTTATGCTTTCAAATGCTGGAGTGACCAACATGGAGGTTAGTCCATCAAATGAAGGTATATTCACCAGATGCTTGTCGGCAATGGCTAACTCTGGTAAGTACTGGTTAAAAAGCGCATTGATTAGAATCCCAACAATTACTACAACCAACGATGGCGGAAAGAACTTACTCTTTTTGAATGGCATTTTATCCCAAAATATCAAAATGGACAATGAAATAAGGGCTATAATCGTTGCTCCCCATGAGACATAATCAACAATATTGAATAGTTCAGAGAAGGTGTTTTCGCCATCTTGTTGATGGAAAGATAAGTCAGCCAATGGGTCTCTGTCAAATCCAATGGCATGTGGTATTTGTTTAAGTATCAATATCAAACCTATGGCTACCAATAGCCCTTTGATCACATTGGAGGGGATGTAGTTAGCCACAAACCCTCCTTTGACAACTCCTGCTATGATCTGGAGTAAACCAGCTATGACAACTGCTAAGAGGAATACTTCAAACGAGCCAAGCTGTGAAATGGTAGATAATACTACAGCTGCTAATCCAGCCGCAGGACCACTGACACTGGTGTGCGACTGACTGATTATACCTACAACTATCCCTCCAATCACACCAGCTATGATGCCCGAAAGGAGTGGAGCTCCACTGGCTAAGGCTACACCCAGGCACAGTGGTAGTGCTACTAGAAATACGACAATACTAGCAGGGAAATCATTCTTTATTTTTGCAATCATATTTTTGATTTTGTTTTGAATGGTTGGATTCAAACACTGATGGTGTTGTTAATGACTTGATTTTCCAGTGTTTTGGATGCCAACCATGGTTCTACACATAAAATATGTTTCAGACCTCTAGTGCACCATAAATTTGGATGCATGTTGGGATTGAATACACGATGTCCGTATGTCAATAATTTGTATTAACACTAACACCAGTTAAATAACAATTTACACTTGTTATGTGTTCAGGAGTGGAGGAGGAGGGACAATTGAGATGGAAACTTCCTTGATATTGGAATTTTTATGCAGTCTTTTTATATTCACCGATGGGATGGTCAACCAAAAATTCGAATGTGGAGTGATGCAATCATCCATCTCGTATTTGCTTTTGCACTCGTCATCATCGGCATCTTGATTGGTGGTCGATTCTATTGGCTGTTGCTTGTCATTGCTATGATTATGCTGTGTGATAACAACAAGCTGTTCTCCGTTTTTTATGGAGCATGATTCATTACACACCTTGTTGTGATTACACACAACCGCATGAAGTCCGATCAGGCTGATCAAACATCCAAAGAATGCCAGTGTAATACTAATGTGTTTTATCAAGCTCATTTTTTAGCTCATTTTTGCGTGCGCATTTGATAGAAGTTTTATCAATGCA
>CAIUKZ010000100.1 GCA_903899865.1 uncultured Bacteroidales bacterium
CCAGACTGGCGGAAGCATTGATACCATTATTGGATAAAACGGAGAAAAAAGCCCTGACTATAGCCAAAGAAATGATTGATTTATTTGATGAAAAATGGAACAATAGCTATACAGAAATGATGCTATCGAAAATTGGACTAACCCCTGACTCCACAGAAAACATCGAAATGATGAATCAGCTATGTAATCTAATGTTCAAACATCAAATGGATTTCACCAACACATTTAGCGAGCTGACTTATCAAACTGAAAAGTCAAATTCTATTTTCAACCACCCCGAAAGTCAACTTTGGCTAAAAAAATGGGAACAATTGACTCACAACGCAGAAGGTTTGAATCAGGCTTCTAAACGCGTGATGGAGGCACACAACCCGGTTATCATTCCACGCAACCATCTGGTTGAAATAGCATTAAACCAAGCCACCGACGGCGATTTGACACTATTTCACAGCCTGTGCACCCAATTGAAAACACCTTACACTCGGAGTGGAAAAACGGAAAACTTTTTACAAGCTCCAAATGACGATTTCGAAACCAATTACCAAACATTTTGTGGCACTTGATAGGAGAATTGCTAAAGAAATATGCTTCGATTAGAGTAGGGCATTTGGCATTGTATTTTCAACTGCGCTATCTATCAACCATTTATCTCAAATTCAGAACAAAGTCGCCTAATTTCCAAACTCATAACCAAGTAAAAGACACGAGAAAACGTGTCTTTTTGTGTTTGAAAATCCAGCCACTCCCTACCTCATAAGCGGGACAAGCATACGAGGGAGAAACACCCTGAACGTAACAAATTTCAGAACGAGATCTATTTTGACCATTTAGGCCTACCCATCCAAATCGATTTATCGACCTATAAATCAACTATGCACAAACATATTATAAAACATGTTTTTCGCAATCAAACAAAGCCAATAAAATCGTATTTTTGAATCCCCAACCAAACCATGAACAGCAATGAAACAAAACATCCTCCTTTTATTTTGTTGTTTTATAGTAATTTGTATTAAAGCAGAAACAATAGAAACAGCAGTCAATGGCGAATTAGCAAGCCTAGTAAGAGATGTAAACACCAAAGAATTGGTGGTAAGTGGCTCTATTGACGCTAGGGACATCGACTTTATATTTCGTCAGTTGGTCCAATTGGAAACCCTCGACCTAAGTCAAGCCAACATCATATCCTACCGTGAAGACGGTGGCGGATACACCTATCCAGCCAATGAATTTCCACAATACGCCTTTTATAGTAGTCAGACCAGCGATGGAAAAATTTCTCTCAAGTCTGTCATCCTGCCTCAAAGCATCACATCCATAGGCACTAGAGCTTTTGCTAACTGTAAAGGCATAAGAGAAATTAAAATCCCAGAAAATGTGACGGAAATAAGCAATCGAGCCTTTGTGAATTGCAGCGGTCTCACATCACTAACAATCCCGCCATCGGTAAAAAAAATTGGTGCAAGGGCTTTTGAAGAGTGTTCTGGGCTTACGTCTATCATTCTCAATTGTAGCCAAGCCGAAATAAGTGATTACGCATTCAGAGAATGTTACGAAGTACTTTCCATAACAGTCAATTCAAAAACACCCATCGAACTCGACGCTTCAAAATCAGTTTTCCAAGGAATACATCCTAACTGCGTACTCTATGTCCCTGTTGGAGCCACAAAAGCATACAACACATCAATTCAATGGCAGGATTTTCCAAAAATAGTTGAAAAATAATATCAGCTTAACCAATATTTCAAGTATTATTTTCACATAAAGCCCCAAGATCCAGAATTAAATTTAGAACACACAAGGTTATTATTATTCATCACTAACAATGCCACACCTCCCCTCGGTGGAGGAATAATTTAAACACAAATGAAAAAATCGTATTTATCACTCATTTTCATCTCTATTATTAATTTCCATTCAATTAATGCCATTGACTTCACCATCACACCCAACACTATCTTAGAATCAACCATGCCTATTTCTTACTATGATGCTAACAACAAGCTGATTAGTTCTGAC
>CAIUKZ010000101.1 GCA_903899865.1 uncultured Bacteroidales bacterium
CTTTTCGGATAAAAATTATTTTATCTATGCCTTTTGTCTGTCCATATTCGGATAAATCAAATGTTTTTCTACACTCATCTGCCATTTTGGAGTGAGCAGACATGCAGATTATGCCAAGTGGTTTGCTGGCCGGAATGTAATACACATCTTGTGTTTGGCAATGAAATAAGTTGGGAGTGATGTCCTTGTATGTTTTCCACCCGTCGGTGGTTTGAGCTATCCAGTTGTTCACAGAATGATTGTTTAGCCCACGTATTACAATGTTAGTGCCATCATAGCTAGCATTGAAATTGTCACAATAGCTGTCTGTCTTCTCGGAGGTAGAGGGTGACAGCTTGAAGTCACACTTGCTAATCAATTGCTTGGCCTGATTCCAACTAAAGCAAGAGATGGTGCCCGAAAAATGGTCACAAACTTCTCCATCAAACGTACGGAGAGATTCAGGTAATTTTATAACGATGGTATCCTGCCCAGGCGTATAAATAGGTGTCACATCAGCCCATCCTTCTTTGGTGTTCCAGTTGTTTGGAGAGTACGCTACGTATATGGTGTTGGCTTGATTGAAGCCTCCAATGGTGATGGAGCCCGTTTTAATATTTTCAGCCTTGAGGTCAAATGTGCAAATTGGCTCAGATGCATAACAAAGATTGGAAAAAATCAAAGAGCAAATTGCGAGTGCAAATGTGATTGTTTTCATAATTTTTCTCATTTTTAAGGGTAAACAAGTAACACAAATATAGTTTTTTATATGCGCTTTTCAATATGCTAAAGTCAAAATCTAAAAGATTTAACACAATGCAGTTGATGCTACTAATTAATTAATGTATTGTTTGCACATAAATATTTCTTCCTTATCTTTGCTGTTCTAAAAAACAAATATAAATATTGAACTAGATGGAAATTTCAGGAAAAATTATTGCAGTATTGCCTATGGCAACTGGCGAAGGTAAAAATGGTCAATGGCGCTCACAAGATTATGTGTTAGAAACTGGCGATCAATATCCTAAGAAAGTGTGTTTCAACTTTTTTGGAGATAAGATTGAGCAATTCCCGTTGGCTATTGATGATGTGGTAAAAGTGAGCTTTGATATCGAAAGCCGTGAATATAATGGACGCTGGTACACTACTGTTCGTGCTTGGAAAGCAGAGAAAAATGCAGGTGCTGATTCACCAGCAGGCTCAGTTGTGGCTTCTCCTGTAGCTTCATTTGATGCAGCTCCTTCTACCGAAGATGGCACAGGATTACCGTTTTGAAAAAAAAGTCTGAAGTCTGAAGTCAAAAGTCTAAGGTCTAAGGTCAAAAGTCTAAGGTCAAAAGTCAAAAGACTAAAGTCTAATGTCTAGTATCTAAAGTCTTTTGACTTTTGTCCTTCGTCTTTTGACTTTTGTCTTTCGTCTTTCGTCCATCGTCCTTCGTCTTAAAAAAAATGAACAACCGCATATTATTAGGTATGAGTGGCGGCACCGATAGCTCGGTAGCTGCCATTCTTTTGTTGGAGCAAGGCTTTGATGTGATTGGCATCACGTTTCGCTTTTGGGAGGAGGGTGAGAATCACCATCTGGCAGATGCACAGCGATTGGCACAACAACTGGGGATACAGCACATTGCCTATGATGCTCATGAAGTGTTTCAGCAAACTGTGGTGCAATATTTCACCGACGAGTACCTTGCAGGTAGAACGCCATTCCCATGTGCAGTATGCAACAATGAATTGAAGTGGAACCTCATATTGCAAGAAGCAGATAGACTTGGGTGTGACCGTGTGGCTATGGGGCATTATACTCAAATAGCGACTGACAATGGGCGGTTTTTTATCCAAGAAGGTGTAGATCCAGACAAAGATCAGTCTTTCTTTTTGTGGGGATTGCGTCAGGAGCAATTGGCACGCATCATCTTTCCGCTTGGTGGTTTTCAGAAGACGGAAGTCCGGAAAATGGCTGCTGCACGTGGATTTACTTATGTATCGGAGAAAAAGGACAGCCTCGGTGCTTGCTTTTGTAGTGGAGATTATCGTCCGTTTTTGAAATCGCAACTGACACATCCTGAAGAATGGATATATCCTGGACAATTCGTAGATGAAACGGGTAAAGTGCTCGGTACCCATCAAGGCTATCCGCTTTATACCGTTGGTCAGCGTAGGGGATTGATTCACCTGAATCGACAAGTGTTTGTGAAAGAAATTCATCCCAGTACCAATGAAATTATTTTGGCACCACTCCAAAGTCTATATAAGTCAGAGTTCATAGTGCGTGATTATCGACTGGTGGATGAGATCCTTTTTTCTAGCGAATTTGACACCGTTACGCGCATCCGTTATCGGAAACAAAACAATCTTAGTCGAATCGAAATCACAGACAACTCACACCTTAGAGTGGTGCTAGATCAACCACTTGAAGCCATCGCTCCTGGGCAAACTGCCGTATTCTATCGTGATGGTAAAGTTCTAGGAGGTGGGTTTATTGTCTAGCTGAAAGGTTCTGTGCCCAAACAACTTGAGAAAAATAGGCGTAAATGTAAAGATGTCGAATTCCTCAGAACACAAAATACGCGAACAACACAACTGAACGCTGAATTACAAACACATAGTTCACATAGCAATTGTAGCTATAGATGCCGATTTATCGGGATCTGCTTTGTGTACTTTTCCTGTTGAAAAACAGACCTTCTATTGCTTTCCTATTGTATCTATGTGGTTTAATTTTTTTTTTTTTTTGTTTTACCCACCTATTGCTTTATAGAGCATTAAAGGTTAGAATTAATTATTCCTCCGTTACGTTCAACGCCTTTAAAGCAGTGTCTATCACCCTATTCTCAAAACCTCTGCTCAGTGCAAATCTTATCAGTTTTCCACGCTTTTCGTATTCGGAGTTGAACTTTAATCCTCTGAGTTTGGTTTTAAGCAACGAAACCAAAAGTTCAAGGTATTCGTCGTCATCAATGCTGTTCAATGCTTCGGCAATCAGTTCTGGCTCTACTTGTTTGGTTTTAAGGGTGTAGGCCATTTTAGTTTTCCCCCATTTATTGAACTTAAATTTATCTTTTACAAAGAATGCACAAAACCGATTGTGATTCAGGTAGTTTTCCTTTATAAGGTAGTTGATGATTTCTTTCTGAATAGCTGCGGACGCTCCCCATTTGGTGAGCTTTTCTTCCACTTCAGAGCTACAATGCTCACAAGTGGAGCAAAACGCAGCAGCTTTGTGCAACAATTCTTCCTTGGTATATTCCTGTTTCATGGGTTGGGATTATGGGTGCAAAAATACTTTTTTTTATCAAAACTTTTATACTACCACCGTTTTATTGGGTGTCAAGGAGAGTTTTAAAATTTATGGCACAAAAATTGTAAAATCTTAGCTATAGTTTTTCAAAAAAAA
>CAIUKZ010000102.1 GCA_903899865.1 uncultured Bacteroidales bacterium
AAAAGATCCAACGAATCCCCTTTCCGCTCTCAATTTGAACTCTATGATTATTATCTATCTCAACAAAAATAAATATTAACTGATAAGGAATCCATCAATTAGTATTTATCTCTATCTTTATCCCCAATATTATTGACTAAGCGGATTTGCATGTTGCAATCACCAGTCAAGGTTTAAACGAAAAATGATGAAAATAAGAAAAGTTGCCGCCATTGATATTGGCTCCAATGCTGTACGACTGCTCATCAACAGTGTACATGCTGAGGGTGAAAAAATTGTAATGAAGAAGATTCTGTTACTGAGACTGCCACTTAGACTGGGAGAAGATAGTTTCTCTCTGGGGAAACTAAGCGAAGTTAGTGAAAAGAAACTTATAAAATTGATGAAGTCATTCCGCTATCTGATGGATATTCATGAAGTAGAGGATTATAGAGCTTGTGCCACCGCTGCTATGCGAGAAGCAAAAAATGGCAAGAAAATTGTAGAAAAGATTTTTGAAAAGACAGACTTAAATATTGAGATTATCAGCGGCAGTGAAGAGGCAAAAATGATCTACGAAAGTCATATTGCAGATCAGTTGGATCCATCCAAAAACTATTTGTATGTCGATGTGGGTGGCGGTAGTACTGAGATTTCGCTCATAAAAGATGGCGATTTGGTCAAGTCGCACTCCTTCAATATCGGCACTGTACGTATGCTCAGAGGGAAAGTCAAAGACAGCGAACGCACCAAAATGCACAAATTCTTAGCCGAAATTACTGCCGAATTTGCACCGCATGAAATCATTGGTTCGGGAGGAAATATCAACAAGCTATCAAGACTATCCACTTCCAATAAGGTCAAGCGCATTAGTCTTAAACAGATTGTGAAACTGAATGCAGAACTGTCAGCGTTGTCAGTAGAAGATAGAATGCTCAAATATGAGCTGAATCCTGATAGGGCTGATGTGATTGTTCCAGCATCCGAAATATACATTGACGTGGCTACACGAGCCAATATTAGCAGCTTTTTTGTCCCCGCTTTTGGACTTGTGGATGGCATAGTACATCAGCTGTCCTACAAAATCCCGATGGAGGAATTAATTGACAATTAGAGTAAATACTTAAAATTAAAATAATTATGGAAGAAAAATGTTGTGAACCAAAAGATAAATGTAGTTGCGGTCCAAACTGCAATTGCAACTGTAATTGCAAATGCAATACAGGTCGTCGTTACTACAATTCTAATGCATCAGGTGGTGCGGTGTATGGACTCGGATTTATAGGAGCAGCTGTGTACTTTATTTCTCATGCCGCTACTTTTTGGATGGGCGTGTTGGGATTCATTAAAGCAATGGTTTGGCCAGCATTCTTGGTCTATGAAGCATTGAAGGCTTTGGCTGTGAATTAGCCAATGACTCTTATTTTTACATTATACGCCAGTGGAGTAATTTGCTGGCGTTTGCTGTATTTAATTACCTGTATATCAATCACAAGCGCTATATGCAAATGCTATTATATGAAAACAAAAAGTCAAAGCCAGACTTGGCTATGCAAAAAATTAACAGTAATTTTGAGTCGAATAACCTGAAATTTGGAACTGTCGGAATACTCGCTGATAAAACTGACATCAAACGCAAAGCACACAAGAGTATCGCCAAGAGCATGTAGATGAAAATTTAATCTTTGAACTACGTTTCTTTAAGTGTAGTATAACAAATAAAAATCAATTGTAAACAGATGAAAATTAAAACAAAAGATTGGAAAAGAAAGATTATTGGAGGGCTTTGTTTAACCTCCATTGCATTTGTTTTTCAAGCATGCTATGGTACTCCACAAGACTTTGGCAATGACCTATTAGTTGAGGGGTTAGTAAAATCAAAGAAAACTGGTCTTCCTATCAAAGGGATTAAGGTTTCTGTTGCCGACAAAGTTCAATACACCAATACCAATGAAAATGGAGAGTTTTCATTTTACATTGAGAAACTTCAAAACACAAAAATCAGATTTACAGACACAGATTCAACTCAGAACTATTTATTCTCCAACAAAGACACATTGGTCACTATAAAAGAGCCATTACAAACATCTAAGGGAGCTAAAGTGTATTTGAATATTGAATTGGAAAACAAGTAAATGATTAGGTTGTTAAAACAAACTTTGTTTCGAGAATTTCGAAAATTTGAAACAAAGCAGCACGAACTCAATTATCTGTTTTGGGAATGCACCACAAGATGTAATCTGAATTGTAGGCATTGCGGGAGCGATTGTTCTAAAGATAGTATGCATAAAGATATGCCTCTTGATGACTTTCTAAAGGCTCTAGATACGATTGAATCACCAGCTGAAAACTTCACGGTAGTGCTTACAGGAGGAGAACCACTGTTACGAAAAGACATTGAAACTTGCGGTAGAGAAATCAGGAAAAGAGGAATGCGTTGGAGTATGGTTTCAAATGGCTATTTGTATAACGAAACAAATCACAATTCATTATTAAATGCAGGACTTGGAGCGCTCACTATAAGCATTGATGGTCTAGAAAGTTCGCACAATTGGCTGAGGAATAACGACAAGAGTTTTGAGCGAGTGGATATTGCAATTGGGCTTGCAGCCAGTTCTTCACGTCTGAACTTTGACGTGGTGACTTGTGTAAACAAGCATAACTTTCAAGAGTTGGAAGATTTGCGAAAATACTTGATAATGAAAGGAGTAAAGGCATGGAGACTATTTACAATCATCCCCATTGGGAGAGCAAAAGAGGATGAAGAAATGTTTTTAACCGAAAATCAGTTCAAAGGGCTGATGGATTTTATAAGTGAATCTAGATTAAAAAATGATATTGACGTAAAATTCAGCTGTGAAGGCTATGTTGGTAGATATGAATCAAAGGTGCGTGACTCAAATTTCTTCTGTCGGGCAGGAATAAATATCGGTTCGATATTAATTGACGGTTCCATTTCTGCTTGTCCGAATATTGACCGAACATTTGTTCAAGGCAATATTTACACTGACAACTTTTTTTCTGTATGGCAGACTAAATTCAACATATTCAGAGACAGAAGTTGGACGAAAACAGGAAAGTGTGCTGAATGTAAAGAGTATAAAAACTGCCAGGGAAATGGATTTCATTATTGGCATGGCGAAAAGAAAAATGTTCTCGTTTGTCATAACGAACAACTAAAGAAAGCAACAAACCAATAAAAAAGATAAACAGACAAACAACAACATGAAACTTAGACTTAATTTTGGACTTTTACTGTGTCTTTTGACATTTAGTTTACTTGTAAATTCCCAAAACAAACCGAAAAACGTAGCACTAACACTTGATTTAGTTGGAAACAGTGGTTCATACTCACTAAATGGAGAATACGAAGTAGCAAATATTAAAGATTACAAACTGAATGCTCGTATAGGTTTTGGTTATTATTCAGGGGGCATGATGCAGTTTACAGGGATTCCAATTGGTATCAACATGTTGACAGGAGCTAAGCAACACCATTTAGAACTAGGGATTGGTGCTTCATATATCAAAGGAATTCAAAGCATGAGATTTCCAGCTGGAATATACGGAAACCCTCAAGAATGGTCAATCCAATCTGAGGCTATTTATTTTGTACCTTCGGTTGGTTATCGTTTTGATAAATTGACTGGCGGATTAATTCTGAAGGTTTATTACTCACCTTTAATTGCTGTATATGATTTCTTTGACAAAGAGAAGTTCTTGAATAGACTAATTCCTAATCTTAGTGGTACTTGGACAAAAGAAGAGTATTATTCATACTCACTGAATGGAAAACCCATTTATCCTGTTGCGAGAAATTATTTCGGAATGTTCGGAATTTCTGTTGGATACAGATTCTAATGACATCAAACTGGACTTAAGTGAAACTTTTGTTCGAAACAACAAACAGAGGATAACTACTAAAACACCACAAAAACGAATCACACACAAATACCACACTATGATGAATAATGATGAAAAAAACGCTAAAACACTCCAGTTGGGAAAATGGGTATTCCCCTTTATGTTACTATTGGATGTAGAGGATTTTATATCCGACTTACAATTAGGCTTTATTAAAGATTATATGCATTTAGAATATATCTTTGGATTTTTGTTTACGATTGTATGTCTGTTGAATTATTGTTTTTTTTATTTTTCGCTCAAAAACAAATACTCAACGCTTGCCCCAAAATTTTTATTTGTACTATTAAGTGTACTTTGCTCAAATTTTTGGAATATCATGATGTATTACGAACTCCCATTAGCTTTAGTACTTAAGTATCTAAGCAATCTGGCCGTAGTGATTTTTTCTATACGTTTTGGGATTGCATTGATAAAGATCCAATCATCAAATCCTTTGAGCCACCATAAGTTGCTGACTATAAATTTTCTAGTACTTTGTCCATTGCTGTTTGTTTTAATGCGAGTTAATCATCTAATAAACAGCGAAATGTTTTCAACTTATGTCAGCTATATCTCATTCTTATTCAATGTCACCGAAACAATCATTTTGTTTTTATTCTTTCACAAAGAGTCAAAGTTGTTGACAAACAGGTAGATTTTCCCAGTGAATGACAGACGACAAGATGAAGGAATTTTAATCGCTGTTTAATGATTTTACTCCTCCATACGGTTGGCAGTGATTGCTACATCATCAGTATCACAATCTTCGAAGATTTTGTGCAGATACCAGCTGTTACCATCCCTTACAAATTCAAGTATATTGTTGAATTGCTTGATGTTTTTTTGTGAGTTGTTCATGTATTCAATGTTTTTCTCATCGGTGGTGTAGGAAATCATGCTTCCAGTGATTCTCACACTAAATGTGTCATCATTATTCTCTTTATAGTTTTCAGCACCGATGATGACTGTTTTTGTGATATTGATAGAGGAGTATTTGTATATTTCATGGTTTGACATCAAC
>CAIUKZ010000103.1 GCA_903899865.1 uncultured Bacteroidales bacterium
CATATTTTCAAAGAAGGCTCGATTGTCTCAGGATGCACTATTGGGCTCGACAATTCAGTACACTACATCAGAGTATTTAATAAAGATTTTAATGGAGCTAACGTATCAATCTCCACCTTTGCCAATACAGACATTACTGGTGCAAGTTTTGGCGTAAGAGCTCGTGTCTTAAAAGTCCATGATGGATCTCAGGCGAATACTCCATCTCTAAAGACTATGTACCTCAAGTACACTTCTTCGGGGAATACCTCGGGAATCATGAAGAGATTTACTCCTGGAGAAAAGGTCTTTGAGACTGCAAATACTGCACATTCTGCCAATGTATTTACGACATATGGTTCGACGGGGAACTCTTCGATCTTTACAGTTTCTTCGGGCGTGTTCTATGCACGAGGAAATTTTATCTATGTCCCAACTCAGAGTCTTGTAATTGGTAGATTTACCTCTAATACCGATGCTCGAGTTGGATTTACCGTCGAAGAATCTATCTCGTCCTCTTCTGATGATTCTACTTTAACTGATCCAGCATCTGGTTCATATAACTATACGGCTCCTGGAGCTGATCGCCTAAAAATAAAAGCAGTTCTCTCGACAAGAACTTTTGCACAGGCCAATACCGACGATTTCTTTGAAATTGCACAGATTGCCAATGGTCAATATATTCGTACTTTTGATGCACCGCAGTACTCTACTCTTCTCGACACCATGGCAAAAAGAACATATGATCAATCTGGAGACTTCCTCGTTAATTCGTTTGATGTAGCTGTCGATGAGCATCTATACACTGCCAATAATGGTGGTTACTTTAAATCTGCATTTGGTGGATCAAAAGATAAGCTCCTCGTAACTGTTGGAGCTGGCAAAGCCTATGTTCGTGGCTATGAGTACTCGAACAGAGGAAAACTTCGCATTCCAATCTCAAAGGCAAATACCTCTTTATCTTTGACAGCTCAAGAGTTTAATATCTCCTATGGCAATTATGTCTACATAAATTCAGTTTCTGGAGAATGGGACATTAATGGTCTTTCTCAAGTATATCTCCATGGAACGGCAATTGCCTCGACACCAACTTCTACTAGTATTGGTAAATTTACTTCTAATACAAGTAACTACAATACTGACATTATTGGTACTGCTCGTGTTCGTTCTATTCAGTATGACTCGGGTAACTTCTATCCCGATGGAACTGCCAAGTACAAATTATATCTCTTTGACATTAAGATTACTGGAGCGAACAAGAGTTTTGCCAATACCAAGGCAATTTCTGCCACGACAGTAAATAGTTCTTCGGGAAATCGTGGATTTGGTAATATCGTTCAAGATTCTTCGATCGTGTGGAATCAGGCCAATCCAGCTCCAGTGACGGTCCTAAGTGCAAATCTTAAAGAAATGGAGAAAGGAGAACTCAAAAATATCAAGTTTGCATATAAACAAAGATATATTTCATTTTATATTTATGCTATTGCAGTGATATTTTCTATTCTTAAATATTTTAGAAGAATTCTTATAGTCAACTTATGGAGATAATTAATAGATATGGTACATTTGGAGTTCTGAAATTGGTAATTTCTATTATTTATAGTAAATTATTTTTTTCAAAAATTAGATTAATTAGACTGCCAGTAGATATCCGAAATAAGAAATATATTGATTTTGGAAAAAATTTAACAACAGGTGTTGGCTGTAGGTTTGAAGCTTATCCGGTAAAACCTGATATGAAAGTTATAGTTTTTGGGAAAAATGTACAGATAAATGATTATGTACATATCACAGCAATGAGTAAGGTTCAGATAGGCGATAATGTGTTACTTGCAAGTAAAATATATATTTCAGATTGTACTCATGGCTCATATAAAGGTGATGAAAATGATAGTTCACCATTTTCATCACCGATAAAAAGAGAATACATTATAAGTGAAGTTGTAATACAAGACAATGTTTGGATCGGTGAGGGGGTATCAATTTTACCTGGTGTTACAGTTGGAAAAGGTTCAATTATAGGTGCTAACAGTCTAATTAATAGAAATATTCCTGATGGTTGTATGGTTGTTGGTAATCCTGGTAGAATCATAAAGAAGTTTAATGAAACAACAAAAATGTGGGAGAGATATGAACAAATTTAAAAATGTATTAATTACAGGTGGTGCTGGTTTTATAGGAAGTAATCTTGCCTTAAAAATGATTTCGAAAGGATATAGAATCACAGTGTTGGATAGCTTGTCGAAACAAATACATGGTGAAAATCCAAATGAAACATCGCCATTATATATATCAATAAAAGACAGAGTAAATTTCATACAAGGAACTGTTATTTCTAAAGAAGATTGGCTGAAGGCTATAAAAGGTCAAGATGTTATTGTTCACTTGGCTGCTGAAACAGGGACAGGTCAGTCTATGTACGAGATTTCAAAATATGCAGACGTAAATATTGGTGGAACTGCTTTAATGCTTGATATTCTTGCAAACAATGAACACTCAATAAAAAAAATAGTTGTTGCATCTTCACGTTCAATATATGGTGAAGGGAAATACTCCTGCCCTGTGCATGGTATAGTATATCCTACAGATCGAATTGATGGGGATATGGCAAAAGGAGATTTTACATGTAAATGTCCTATTTGTGGTGTTCAAGTGTTTCTTTTACCAACCTGCGAAAATTCAAAGCTTCATCCGACTTCGGTTTATGGTATTACCAAACTGAATCAAGAACAAATGGTACTAACTGTTGGAAAGTCCTTAGGAATACCTGCTGTTGCATTTCGATATCAAAACGTTTATGGTCCAGGTCAGTCACTTTCAAACCCATATACAGGGATTCTTTCCATTTTTTCGACAAGAATAAAAAATGGAAAGGATATTTCAATATTTGAAGATGGAAAGGAAAGTCGTGATTTTGTTTATATTGATGATGTAGTAGAAGCTACTATATTAGGCATTGAAGATGAAAATGCGAATTATAATGTATTTAATGTTGGGACTGGAGAAAGGACGGATGTCCTGACTGTTGCCAACACGCTTATAGATAAATATAAAATACCTGTAGATGTAAAAGTAACTGGGAACTATCGATTGGGTGATATTCGTGATAATTATGCAGATTTATCTAAAATTAAAAACATGCTAGGATTCACCCCAAAAGTACTCTTTGACGAAGGTATTTCAAACTTTGTGAAATGGGTAAATAATCAAGAAGTACAAGTTGATAATTACGATGAGTCAATTGCTATCATGAAAAGTAAGGGCCTTTATAAATAATTTTTTTGATGAGAGGATTAGAAAACCTGAATGGGATGCGAATACTTTTCTTTTCTGTTCAAACATTTAACTATGAATATGAAATTGCTAATCACCTTC
>CAIUKZ010000104.1 GCA_903899865.1 uncultured Bacteroidales bacterium
AGATGGCAATCTTACCAGAAGCAAATAACTGATTACCTTTAATTCTAAATGACCCTTCCCCGGCCCTTCTATGTTGTAAAACAAGAGGCTGGCGATTTATTTTTAAATAATTTAACTTTGTATGATAAATCTGAACAGGACGTGAGCTCTGCTGGAGAGCAACTCACCAGCAATAAGGTTTATGACGGTGAAAACACCAGAGAGAAGGCCTTTCCAAACAGAAAGGTCTTTTCATTTTCACGTTTTCATTGTCTTAATGGCTAAAAAAAATCTCACGTTTCAAGATTTATCATACTTACACTGAACGAAAATCTATAAAAACAACCTTCTATCAACAGAACCGGAAATAGATTCCGGGCTGTATTGTCTCGTTTAATTTTTATAGAATGTGAGCTACGACCTAACGACAGCAGATTCCAATATTTCGGAACTGCAAGGGGAGCAAAGTAGTCTCACATCTAAGGGTGTTTTTATAGTGTTTCGATTTATTTAACCACGGAAAATACATAAGGCTGATTGTTTTTTAAAACAAACCTGATTCGGCTGCTGACTTTTCTAGCAATCCGAATGATTGCTTTATTTGGTTCCATTCGTTTGCAATAATCGTGATAGCTTTTATTTAGGGCCGGATCCAGTCTTGCCGCCACCCATGAACTTTCAATTATTGCGGATCTTAATATGCTGTGTCCCCTTGGGGTGAGGTCCCCTATGACCTCTTTATCACCACTGGAACATGTTGAAGGTATCAAACCAATATATCCACAAAGCTGATCGATGTTGGAAAACCGATTTATTGTTTCGATTTCTGTCAAAATGATCATGGCTGTTAATATACCAATGCCAGGTATACTGCGAAGCAGTTTTTCTTGCATCTTGTAACGGTCAGTTTTTGCCAATTCCCTTACTTGCCTTGTTATTTGCAGAACCGATCCACGCAAAGAATTGCTCTGTCCCAACAACATATCTAAAGTAGCCTTGGAGATTAAATCATTAAATTCAATACCTTCCAGCCATTGGTTAAATCTATTTGACCAATGAGTTTTAGGTCTATTGAATACTTCTGGATATTCTATACCGTGAAAATAGAGGAATGATTTTATCCTGTTCTTATATCTTGTTAAATCTTTTACCAAAGTCGATCGCATGCGGATCAATCCCCTTTCCTCAAGTGTCTTTATTGATGGCACATGAATCGGCTTTAAATCACCATTACGTAATGATCTTGCTATCTTGATGCTATCCCTGGGATCAGTTTTCATTACTTTTTCCTTTCCAGTCGTTGGTATATCCGCAGCGTTTACCACTATTGAATTGACCCCAAGTTCTACGAGTTTATTGTGGATCCAATATCCACAAAATCCGGCTTCATAGGCAGAATAGTACGTTGCCCCAGGGAAGTTTTTTGCTAAATAATTATATAGCACCTCTGGTTTGGGAGGCTGCGAGAACGTTTTATGGGTAAGCCTTTCTGTCATTACCGTCACTGTCCAACTTTTTAAATGGACATCGAATCCGATATAAATATTCTGTCCTGTAAAATCAATTTTGTTACTTTGTGTTTGCATAAGTCTGGTTTTTTATGGTTTGTAGAATGCTATCCTAAAACTAATAAATTTCCAGGCTTATGCTACTTTTTTGCAAACATAGGACCTATCGACCGGGGAGCAGTATCATTTCATTTGTCGGGTATTGATCCCCTAACAATGGGCTGAGAAGCCAATAGAACAGATTGTCGGCAGCATCAGATAAGTCAGTTGCTTTCCAGCGAGGCTGATCCTTCTTTCTCTCCGATGATTTATCTTTCTTAAACTCTTGTGGCAGGATGGGGGCATTGTCCATGGAGACTAAGGTTTCCATGGCATTGTTCATGTTAATCCGGAAGGTTGGCAGTGAAGGGTAAACCCCTGAAAGAAACTTATCCCAGAACTGATACTTGTCCATATGGTGTGCTTCATAAAG
>CAIUKZ010000105.1 GCA_903899865.1 uncultured Bacteroidales bacterium
CTCAGAGGCGATGTCAATTCCATCCGTATTGGCAATCATGTCAACATTCAGGATGGCTCAGTGATTCACACGCTGTATGAAAAATCGACCGTCAAAATCGGCGATTATGTATCTGTAGGTCACAATGTTACAATTCACGGCGCCGACATCAACAATTATGCACTGATTGGAATGGGCTCTACCCTACTCGATTTTGCGGAGGTGGGCGAAGGTGCCATAGTGGCTGCTGGTTCGTTGGTGCTAAACAACACCAAAATAGCACCCTATACGCTGTGGGGAGGCGTTCCAGCAAAATACATTAAAGACATTGAGCCATCACAAACTAATGAAATAAACCGAAGGATAGCGCACAATTATGCCATGTATGCAGGATGGTACAAGGAATAATTAACAATTAACAATTAACAATTAATAATTGATATTTGATAATTGATAATTGATATTATTCAATTGGGTACTGATATATAAATAATTTTCCCTGGAAAATGATTTTTACCACGCTTCTCATACACGAATGGAAGAAGGGATTTAGGTCTCAAGGATTCTACAAAAACCTGGCAGTTAATATATTGCTAGGTATTTTTGTCATTTACCTTGCATCAGTACTGTTATTTGTCGGGTTGTCACTGGAGACAATATTGAGCAAAATCAATGATCGTCTTTCACCTTTAGATATGTACAATGGTGGATTACTTTATTTGATGATTTCGGGGCTTCTACTTCGGTTTTTCATGCAACCTTTGAGTTCGTTTGATTTGTTACCCTACCAAATTCTACCCATTAAACGAAGTGCTATCATCAATTTTCTTTTGGTTAAGCCTTTACTAAGTGTAGTCAACTATTTTGGTTTATTTGTTATCATTCCCTTTGCCTATCAATCCATCATGAAGTATTATGGCATGGAGGTGAGCATACGGTTTGTGATGTGCTACATACTGATAATATGGTTCAACTCACTCACTACTAATTACTTAAAAAGAAAGTTTGGTGGTGGATTTTGGTCTATGGTTTCACTGGTAATCGTATTGGGTGGTGTACTTGCTATGGAGTACTTTGAATTTTATTCGTTGTTTAACAGTTCGATGCAGTTATTTAATTATATGGTGTTATCATCATTAGGATTAATCATTCCAATGGTGGCAGTGCTATTGTCCTATGGCTTGAATCGCTGGTTTTTCTGGCAAAACTATTATCCTGAGCGGTTCAATATCATTCAAAATAAAAGTAGAATCTACATGAACACATTGACTTTTCTCAACCAATTTGGGTCAATGGGTGAATTAATTGGGGTAGAAATTAAACTTTTATTTAGGCATAAACGATCACGCAGCCTACTGTCAATGAGCTTGGTATTCCTATTGTATGGATTGATTTTTTACACCAACGACATTTATACAACCAATCATACCATTTTGTTTTTTGTTGCATTGTTTGAAACTGGGCTGCTCATGTACACCTGTGGACAGTGGGTTATCAGTTGGGATAGTTCGTTTTTTGATGGTTTGATGACCACCAACATATCTATAAACACCTATATAAAAGCCAATTACACACTACTTATTGGATTCAACATCCTTTGCTTTCTCGTCACTACACCCTATTTTTATTTTGGTCATGAAATCACAGTCATGCACCTGGTGGCATTCCTCTATAACACGGGGGTCAATGTGTTTTTATTAATTATCTTGGCCATTTTCAATACACGAAAAATTGACCTATCGCGGAGCAGTACCATGAATTATCAGGGCACCTCCTTCAAAGGTTTTTTAATAATGATTCCAATGATGACCATCCCACTAGTTGTCATCTGGCTGACTAGTACATTTGCCAGTTACACAGTAGGATTATGGGTGCTTGGTGGCTTAGGCATCACAGGACTTATTTCACACCGATATTTGATAAAGCAATTAGTCCAAATTTTTAATGCAAAAAAATACGCCCTAGCAGACGGTTTCAGAGAAAGAGAATTATAAGTATCACACCAGATTTGAATAAATACTTGTACGATGATTGAAGTTATTGATTTAAAAAAAGTATATGGGGGCATAACCGTGTTGGACGTGCCGCATTTATCGATTCTTCCGGGTGAAAGCTTTGGGCTAGTAGGTAATAATGGAGCAGGAAAAACTACCCTTTTTCGCCTCATTTTAGACCTCACTGAGCCGACAACAGGCGAAGTGAAAATATATGAATTGCGAGTAAAAAGGAATGATGCATGGAAAGCCACTACTGGATCATTCTTGGACGAAAGTTTCTTGATTGACTTTTTGACGCCTGAAGAATATTTTTATTTCATCGGCAAACTCCATAATAAAAACACCTCAGAGGTCGATGAGTTTATGGTGTCAATGACTGAGTTTTTCAATCAAGAAATTATGGACAAAAAGAAGCTGATTCGAGACTTCTCCAAAGGCAATCAGAAAAAAATAGGCATCGCAGCAGCCCTGCTTGGTGACCCACAAATATTGATTCTAGATGAACCATTTACTGCTTTAGATCCTTCATCGCAAATACGTCTTAAACGGTTTTTAGCCGAACTGCAAGAGAAGTTAAATCTTACCCTTCTTATCTCAAGTCATGATTTGAATCATATAACTGATGTGTGTCAGCGCATTGTTGTACTTGAAAAAGGTCAAATTGTAAAAGACATTCAAACCAATGAAGGTACGCAATCCGAACTGGAGGCATACTTTGCAGTCTAACTCCTTGCATTTAGACCTTATTTATTGCAAAGTATTCAAACAAATTGACGTAATTAAGCGTTTTCATAATACAAACTAACACAAATATTACTCAAATTATGGAAACACCCTCAACAAACTTCACTCCTATAGGCTTAGATCTAGAAGCGGACAAAAACTATGCATGGTGTGCATGCGGCAAATCAAACAAACAACCATTTTGCGACGGCTCACATGCAGGCTCAGGAATTAGCCCACAGCTTTTCAAAGCAGAAAAAGCGGGCACATATTACCTCTGCACATGCAAAAAATCGGGTAATGCACCTTATTGTGACGGCAGTCATAAAAAATAATTGTGGCACAACTTTTGTTTTGATGTTATTACAGCACACTCATTCAGTAATAACATCAAAACAAGAAAGCCATGAAAACACTTTTAATCATCATCGCCATCATTAGCATTTCTACTCTATCATGCGCAGAGGTAATCGTTATCGAAAACCATGAACCTCAACACGGACCTCATTTCAGACACTCTGAACTCGAAAGAAAACATGTTCGAATGCACAATCACCACAACAATTTTCACCAGAGAATGCATCAATCAAACGAACGCATCATAGTGGAACCAACTAGGGTTGTAAAGGTGATTCACTACAGAAAGCCACTCCCTGTAAACAGACACATGAACCCTCATTCATATCACAACAGATATTGAGAACAAGATATACATTTGAATAGTAAATGTTTGCTAAAAAAACCACTCCAGAAATGAAGTGGTTTTTTGTTGTTATTGAAAGAAGAGGCATAGAGTTTCGGGAAAATGAAAAAGGTAGCCCCAACATGATAATTTTGGGGCTACCTCTATACTGACTGAGACTGAGTGTTAATGCGACTACTCAGCTTTCAAAAAGCTCATTATTGGCTTGATTTTATTAGCATCTAGGTTTAATGTTTCTATCAGCTGAATGGCTTGACTGTAGTTGGCTGGAAAAGCCTTCAACTCTTTCAAAGCAGACTCAGGCGCATACTGTATTCTGTTGGGAGTCTGCTCAGCGTAAGGCATCATATTGGGCAAATTACCAGCTTCATACGTATTGTAAATGCCCTTAACTATTGGCAACTGAGTTGACAATCGGCTAAACTTTGCACGAAGTCCATCAGTGAGTGCATACATGCTGTCCAGCGGTATTTCAAACTCTAGCACCACATCCATGGCTTCAGATGCTGCCGATAGATTCAATTGCACACTGGAAGTCAAGGTTGTTGCCAAATAAGAGGTTACCGCTTTTTGCCCATTGACAGTGGCACTTGCTATAGGCAAGGTATTGGGCAAGTCAACAATAAAACCCCGCTTATCAGAAACTCCTTCATAAGTGCCTTTGCGTGGCTCAATATGCAACTTAACGGTTTTACCTGCTGACTGTTGCGATATAGCGGTAGTAGCATAAGCACCATCAACATATTTATTGGTCTTTCCATCATCTTCATAAACGATAGTTTTTCCAGATTTTCCAGGGAAGACTGTCAATACTAGCGTGTCGGTTTTATGTTGAAGATTTTGAGCATTTCTCAGCATCGGAATAATAGCACCCGATTTTACATAGACAGGTATTTCATTGATAGCGAAGTTTCTTTCATATTGTTTTCCGCCTTTGAGTGTTGTTCCTGTAAACCACTCCATCCACTCACCATCGGGCAACCACACTTTTGCTTTAGCTAGCAAATTAGCATGGTCAAGACTATCCACTACTGGAGAAACTATCATATCTGACCCAAACATGTACTGCTGCTTATTGGTATAAGCCTCATTCGCTTTTGGATAATCATAATACATTGGGTGGCAAATTGACACCGCACTGTCATAAGCTATACGTGACTGACTATAAACATAAGGAGCGATAGCATACCTCATGCGAATGGCTTCACGCATCACCTTGAAATCTTCCACTGGATAGGCAAAAATCCTTCGTTCGATTAATGGGCTTTTGCTTCCATGTGTACGTAAGATAGGACTAAAGGCTCCAAATTGTAACCAGCGGATATATAATTGGGCTGAGCGTGCTTCATGGTCATATTCCTGCACATACATGTGCCCTCCGATATCATGACTCCAATAGCCATAGCCCACATTGGATGCTGTAGATGTAAAGTAGGGTTGAAAAGCCAATGATTTCCAATTGATATAAGTGTCGCCAGAGAATCCAATCTGATAGCGGTGGTTACCCATCCCTCCCCAGCGGTGAAACAGAAACGGACGGTTGTTGGTATTGCGCTCCATATCAGTAAAGAAACAATAATTCAACCACCACGTTGGGTTCAGTCCTTCTACTGGTGTATATCCCCACTGTTGCCAGTCGAGCCACCAGAAGTCCACGCCTTGCTTTTCGAGCGAA
>CAIUKZ010000106.1 GCA_903899865.1 uncultured Bacteroidales bacterium
GGGTGTATTGGTTGCTGTAATAGTCATTGGGTGTATAGAATGGATTAGGATACATTTCCTTGGGCACGGTGATGGGTTTGCCTGTGTGAAATTGCCAAGTTGCCGAAAATGTCCATGTGTCGGATAGTTTGACTTCGGCTGCAGTGCTGAGCGTATGTCGCATATCGGTAGGTGCAGCAAATGGGCGACCTTGGTTAAGCTCAGCGAACTGATTAGTGGCTTTCATTAGGGTATAGTCCAATGTGAATTTAAATCTTTGATAGTCCAGTGTTGTAGAAAGATCTAAACCGTAGGCCACTCCTTTTCCTTGAGTGACTATGCTGTTGATGTCTGTATTTACAGGAATGGAGTTGGAAGTAGACATCCTGATAACTTCCATCAAGTAGTTGCTGTTGATGTCATGTCCGTCTTTGAATTCAACTAGATTCGAAAATGTTTTGTACCACACGTCTGTTTTGAATGACAGTTGATAATTCGAATAGCTGAAGTCTTTTCCCATTCCTAGAGAAAAGTTCCACGAACTTTCGGGCTTTAAGCTGGTACTTGAAGGAGCGAAAATCTCAAATGGAAATCCCAGTCCATTGTTGGCAATGCGGTGTATGGGCTGTGTCATTTTGCATGCCGAAGCATTGAATGATAGGTCAGAGCTAGGTCGGAATGTGACATTCATCCGTGGCTCAATGGCCGAGTACACTTTGGAAGTGGTCCCCATGGAAGTGGCTCTAATGCCTGTAATGAAGGTCCATTTTTTTAGTTGATATTTTGATTCCACAAAACCACTTCCTTGATACTGACGAATTTCGTAGTTGATTTTTGATCCGATGGTTGATGCGGTATCCAATTTATAAATCACGGGACTAAAATCGAAAACTTGCGCTTCTACTCCACAGTTAAGATGAAGATGATCTTTGACTTGTATTGTTAATTTGTCTTTCACAGTGAAAGAGCGTATGGCAGTAGCAATCTGGAGATGAGTGCCGTAATCTTTTTCTTTGTTGGCAATGTCATAATCAAACTTGTAGTTGTTCGTATATAGGGTTAGTCGGTTGGATAGCTGCTCGTTTATCTTTTTAGTCCACAGGATATTATAATGTTCTTGCTCATTGCCAAGTTTGAAATTGGTGGTGTAATAATCCAATTTGCTTTGCCCAGTTAAACCGTCGCGATTGTAAAACATGCCGATTCTTAGCTTGCTGCTTTCGGACAGGTGCCATGTGAGGTTGGAGTTGATATCCGCAAAATCGAGTCCTATTTTTGTTCCATCTTTGGGTGTAAATAGGTTCATCAGGTTGATCAACGAATAGTTGGAAATGCGCCCAGCTACCGAAATGCCAACTTTATCTTTTATAATTGGTAAATTTAGACTCGCTTTGGTTGATAATAATCCCAGTTCGGCTTCTCCATTTAGTTTTTTGGTGTTGGCATCGTTGGACTGCACATCGATGATACCCGATAGTTTGCCACCAAACTCAGATGGAAAGCCCGATTTGTAAAGCTCAGCACTTTTGATAATCGTAGAATTGTAGGTGGACACCATGCCCATCATGTGTTGGGTGGAGTACAAGGGTGCATCGTCAAGTAGGAACAAGTTTTGACCATGAGTGCCGCCGCGAACTTGTATCTGTGAGCTTCCCTCAGCAGCCGACGACACGCCCGATGTCAGTGAAAAAGCTTTAAGAATATCTCTCTCACCATTCAGTGCTGGTAAAAATCGGATGGAGTTAACTTCAAGTCTATTGACAGCTGTAGGTCTGTCGGCCATGGGGGCGTGTGCTATCACTTCCACCTCATCTATCAGGTGAATGGATGGGTCGGACTGTAGCTCAATGTTCAATACTGTATCTTTATTCACTTCGAGTTTGACTATTTTTTTGTCAAAAGGCGAATGGTCTATCGTAAGGGTAATTTCTCCTTGAGGCAGATTGAGTTTAAATTGTCCTTTACTATCGGTTTGGATTTTTTTATCATACGGCAGAATGTGTATGGATACATATTTCTGCTGTTTTTTGCTTTTGGCATTGATGATAATTCCCTTCAGATGGTAGCGTGGTGACTCTTGTTGCGCATTCGAAGCAAAGATAACGAACAAAAGTAAGCAGGTGGTTAGTATTCTCATTTGGCAGTTTTTCTTATCGGCATCTTATTGCCATTGGTGTAAGCACTAA
>CAIUKZ010000107.1 GCA_903899865.1 uncultured Bacteroidales bacterium
AAAATGAGCCATTGCCCATCCAAACAAAATGATTTGGACACAAGGGTATGATTGTAAAACAGAACTCGTCTCTCTGTTCCCCCGCAGTTTATCCCGTGATAAACGGGAGGGGCTAGGGGGCTTAATATTAAACTTATGAAAAATATAATCAACACACCAATCGCTCCCGCAGCGATAGGACCTTACAGCCAAGCTGTAGAAATTAATGGCACTTTGTACATTTCGGGACAATTGCCAATTAACCCCACCATCGGAAAGATAGAAGCCGAAGACATTGCCGGACAAACCCAACAAGTACTTGCCAACATCGGAGCAATACTCAAAGAGGCTGATTACACTTATGAAGATGTAGTAAAATGCACGGTGTTTATGGCCGACTTGGCTGATTTTGTAGGGATGAACGAGGAATACAAAAAAGTGTATGTGGACAATTGTCCCGCTCGCTCCACATTTGCTGTAAAAGCATTACCAATGGGAGCTTTGGTGGAAATTGAAACGGTGGCAGTGAAGTAATCAAGCATTGATATAAAGCAAACAGCCATTTATCTTATGAGGGATAAATGGCTGTTCGGTTATAAAAGCTTATACCGAAATTTCGAAATCCAGACAAGGATATTAGGCTTGATGTCTATAATACCTAAATCTTGGCGTTTTAGAACTTACAATTCTCCAATTGTTTTCGTTGAAAGTTTTTGGAGTTTTATCAATTTCAACATTGAAAAACTTTGCTGTAAAAACTGCTAGTATAAGAAATACTACAGTAAGTACAACCCCTAGACTGTTGACAGCGTCAACTACTCCTCCACTAACATTGACATATTGAATCATGTTAGCAATAAAAGGAGTGATAACTGCTCCTAGAATGTAAAATACTCTCATGTTAATTACTGGTTTGTTAGTTTCTTGTGCATGTGAATTTTTAATTCGTCTAATTCTTGGTTGAGATTTCATTCTGTGATTTAAAGTTGAGAAAAGGGACTACTTCAATATATAAATTTAATGACTAACTTAATTAATAATCAGAAGTTGCATTTACAAGCAACCATCTTAACAAAAAATGCCTATCCAGCAAAGCAAGTATTTGACAAACAAACTGAAACTTGCTAATTCTTTACGTAATAATCTTTACCATCCAACACATCACGAATGGCTGAAGTGAGCACATTCAAGGAACTTGACTTAGGCACAAAACCACTAACGCCCAAATCCTGCATTTTATTGTAATATTCTTCATTGCCAAACATAGTAAAGGCAATTATTTTCAGATTAGGATGTTTTTCTATTGCCAACTTAGCTGCTTCAAACCCATCCATGTGTGGCATGTTAATGTCTAATAGCACAAGGTCTGGGGCATGGTCGTCTAGTAAATCTACGAATTGCTGTCCATCTACAGCCTCACCTATCACCGTACCTATTTCCTCAAACCGGATCAGCGAAACCATGCCTTTTCTAAAAATATCATGGTCATCTACCAAAATAATGGAAGGTTTATTTTTCTCGCTCATATTCATCATCTTAGATTATCCAACAGAATTTAATTGAGCTTTTTAGTTGAACTTTTTCAATGTTCATAAACCGCGTAAAAATATCACTTAGTTTTCTAATATACATCAACTTATATCCCTAAACCTACCACGCAGTTAAGCCTATTTTTAGCATAGTCCTATACGCCTACTTCACATACACTTATAACAACAATTAACAATTCAGGTGGTGATTTGCTTAATGATAGGGAATAATGAAATGATAAAAAACGCCTTCTCCTATGGTACTTTCCATTTTCACAACTCCGTTGATGCTTCTAATTCGATTTTGGATGTTGTACAATCCCAATCCTTTTTGCTCAGCAAGCATTTTATCTAGGTCAAAACCCACCCCATCGTCTTTAAACTCCAGTTGTAGTTCATAGAGTGTTTCCTTCAACTTGATGGTAATGCTTTTTGCATTGGCACATTTCAATGAATTATTAATACTCTCTACAGCAGCACGATAGAGGGCAACTTCTATTTCCATTTCAAACCTACTTTTGCAATTACTTTCAAAGGAAATGATGGTCTGAATATCCGTTTGTTTTGCATTATTAATATAGCTTTGAATGGCAGAGGTAATGCCATGATTTGAAAGCATGTGAGGGCTCAACTTATTGGATATTTCTTTTACTGCCGTGATGGCTTCATCCAATATTTCCTTTTGCTTTTCGATAATTTCAGCTCGTATCTCTGCTGATTTTGCTCTTGAGAGGCTGTCCAGATAAAGTTTATTAATAGACAGCAATGGGCCTATGCCATCATGCAACTCACGAGAAAAACTTTCGCGTTCTTTTTCCTCTGTACTTACAATGGCTTTGAGCATTCGTCGCTCTTGCTCTTGTTTCTTTTTGGTGATATTATGCACCACCCCGTACACAGTGTTTTCATTCGAGACATAATGAAGCTTAATATCCAGGGCAAGCTTTAGTCCATTGCTTTGGATGTACTCCACTTCCACATTAGAAGTCTCATCTGTGGGTAATTTGGTCAACAAAACCTTATCCAATTTTGCTGCCTGTACAGCATCAAACAGCAAACTTAAGCTCATACCTAACATCTGATGCTCACTCATGCCAAACAACTCGGCCATTGAAGCATTGACAAAATCAAATTTTCCATCTTTGGTTATAAAAACACCATCGGAGATACTTTCAGAAAGCAGCTGATACCGTTTTTTTGACTTTCTCAATGTGCTTTCTATCATAGCCCTTTCAGAAATATCATATAAACAAAGGAATACACATTTTTTTCCTTCGTAATGTATAAACGCTGTACTCCCGAGGAAAGACAATTTTCGTTGCTTTCCATCTTCGGTTACAAAGAAATCGTAATCGATGTTGTAATGAGGCACCCCGGTTGCAAGAGTTTCTTCTATGGCGTTTTTTAATCTACACTGACCACAACCTTCACTATACCCACATCCTCTAGGGTCCAACAATTCATTGGAGCATCCAATGGCAGAACCTGGGGTGTGTAAAAATATAGCATCTTCCGATTTGTCAAAAAAGAACTTAAAGGATTCATTGGCATATTGAACCAGCCTTTCTTGGTCAATAAGTGCCATAATCACAGGCGCATAATTGAAAATTTCTTTCAATTCCTTTTCATTTTGGCGCAACTGCTGATGCACTCTTAGAGATTCGGTAACATCATTGACAAGTATGTGTTTTGCTCTGTGCCCATCAAACTCCATGGGATGCCATGACATTTCAACACTGATAATCTCCCCATTTTTCTTCCTTTGTTTGTAAACTCCGACTCCAACATTTGTACTGCTTTTCAACTCTTCAAACGAACCCATGTCCACATCTAAATCACGGATCGACATGTGATGAAATTCATTTCTGGAATATCCATAATGAAAAACTGCGGCATCATTCACTTCGAGAAACCTAGAGGTGTCGCAATCAATTATCCACATGGGCAAAGGGTTGGCGGCAAACATATTCTTATACCCTTTTTCACTAGCTTGAAGAGCTAACTCGATGCGTTTTCGACTAGAGATATCTGTAATGGTACCTATCAGCTTGATTGGATTATTGGTCTCATCGCACACCACCTCCCCCATGCCATGTACCCAGAAGTGATGCTTGGTTTTCTGATTGACAATAACATACTCCTTGTCGAATCTTATTCGTTTGCCAATAACTTCATTTTGAACATAATGCAACATTTGATCTCTCCAGTCGGGGTGTAAAATTTCGACCCATCCTTCAAATGTTCGTTCAAAGTGCTCATCAATTCCAAATATCTCATCAAGAATTTCGGTGCTAGTCCAAGTACCCTTGTGCATATCCCACACATAGGTTCCCAATTTTGCAACTGCTTGTATATTGCGTAACAATTGTTCATTCTCTACCACTCTGTCTTCAACAGCCTTGTGGTCAGTGACATCAATAACAATACCTATGAGTCTTAGTGGCAAGCCATTTTGGTCAAAAAACATTTCACCCACTGCCAACATCCATCTAGGTTGCTTGGATTGACGGTGTATAATTCTGAATTCAATATTAAACTTGGAATGTGTTCTGGTTACAAATTCAAGATGCTCCCTCAATTTCTCCAACCACTCCACTTCAAGAATAGACCTCCAACCATCTGCATCTGTATTGAAACTTTCATCAAGACCAAAAATATCTAGAAAAATATCAGAACAATTCCACAAATCGGCCACCATGTCCCAATCGTAAGTGCCAATTTTAGCTATCTCGTTAAAATGTCGAAGAGATTGATTAATAGACAGGATGGAATCAGTATCTAGTATGGTAGAAGGAAGAACCAAAGCATCTTTGAGCCGAGCATTTTCTTGTTCTAAATCAGTACATTTCTGTACCAATTCTCGAATCAGCTCTGTATCTTGGTTTGCGTCACCATGTTGGTTGATTATCGCTTGGGCTTTAACCAACAGGGAGGATGTTGGATGTGATTCGTCAGCTTGAGGCATTGTGAAGAGATTAAAAGTTAGAAAAAAAGCCCAATGATAACGCGTATTTCTTGACTCAGGTATGAATATGTCATGCTAGAGATTAAACAGAAAAACTGCTTGGCTAGCCAAAGAATCAAAATAGTATGTTCATTGAGAAAAAAATTCAAACAACAGCTGCATAAGCAAGGTCAAAAATCAACAAGACAAGCGTCATCGCATAATTATCTATGAATAGTGCCATGAACTTGAGCCATGGGTGTACAAATTGATTGTTACGTTCCCATCCCATTCACCTACTATCATCAAAACCCAAATGGCAGCAATCAGTTGTAAATACCTACAACTGAATTATTTTATTCCGGAGGGCAAAAAGAATCATCTCAGGGGTGTTTTTACTTTTGGTTTTATCCAGTAGATTAGAGCGATGTATTTTAACGGTTTTAGGGCTGATAAAAAGTTTCTCTCCAATTTCTTCAGTGGTCAGACCCAAACAGATGTGTTGTAATACTTCAATTTCTCTATCTGTCAACAATGATTTCTCAGGCGATTTTTCATCAGAGGATTTTCCAAAATTACTAATGATTTTTCTCAATAGCTCATTGGAAAAATAGGTCTCGCCGAGCATCACATCACGCAGAGCCTTTTCAAGTTCATTGATACCGCTGGATTTGAGAATAAAGCCTTTGATGCCAATATCTACGGTTTTATGGTAAAAATCTTCTTCGGCACACATGGTAAAAATGATAATCTTCAAATCAGGCAACAACTTCAGTGCCTCTTCGGATGCTTTCATGCCATCCATTTCTGGCATATTGATGTCCATCAACACAATATCTGGCGAAGTATCTTGAAGTAGATTAAGGAAATCCACCCCATTGGATGCTTCACCCACTACTTCACCAAGGTTTTCGAGGCTAATAAGCGACTTAACTCCTTGTCTGAAAATCAAATGGTCATCTACAAGTATGATTTTTGGCAATGCTACTGTATTGGATTTCATATTGGACATAAAAAGAATAGCTTTGAAAGACCTTAATACACAAAAATTAACTTAAAACAGACTACACTCTTATCAATTAGACCTTGTTTCGATTGCAAATATATACATATTTTCCGATTAATCAATTATACTAGATTTTTAACACTGCTACACATCCAAAAACCAATATTACATTGGATCTACATCAAAATTTATCCAAATAGCCTTGAAACTAGAGACATTTAAAACAGAGTCGCAAATCTGTCTGAGCAAATCTTTGGCTCGTTCGGGCGATGCATCAATCTCAACTTTTAACAAAAATTGTCTTATGTATAAGTTCTGAATTCTGCTCACTGGAGGCACTATGGGGCCTAGTGCTCTTTCGGAGAATACGCTTTTCAATTGCTGACTCATTAGCTTCGCTGCCTCATTCACCACGTTTTGGTCTCTATGGCGTAAGGAAATTTGAATTAAGCGATAGTAGGGTGGATATTTAAACAACTGACGTTCTTCGGCTTGCACTTTGAACATGGCTTGGTAGTCATTCCTTATCACTTGGGCTATTACTTCATGCTGAGGCGAAGAAGTCTGGAGGATGACGGTGCCACGTTTATGTTTACGACCCGCCCGTCCACTTACCTGTGCCATGAGTTGGAATGCCCGTTCGTGAGCTCTGAAATCTGGAAAATTGAGCATGTTATCAGCGTTGAGTATTCCTACCAGGCTCACTCTTTCAAAGTCCAGCCCTTTGGTCACCATCTGAGTTCCGATGAGGATGTCCACTTTGTATTGTTCAAAATCGGTGATGATTTTCTCATAGGATTTTTTCGATCGTGTGGTGTCCAAGTCCATGCGGGCAATTCGTGCTTCAGGGAAAATGAGTTTCATCTCGTCTTCTATTTTCTCCGTGCCAAATCCCATGGTAGTGAGACTTCCAGCCGTGCCACAAGCAGGACATTTAGCAGGAATGGACTGTGCATAACCACAGTAATGACAAGAGAGTGTATTGAAGTTTTTGTGTACAGTAAGGCTCACATCACAGTTTTTGCATCGGGGTACAAGTGCGCACGCCTTGCATTCGATGTAGGGCGCATATCCCCGTCGGTTTTGAAACAAGATGACCTGTTCTTTATTTTCCAAGGCTTTGGCTGTCTTTTCTAAAAGCAATGGGGTGAAATGGCTCTCCATCTGCTTTTTGCGATATGCTTCCTTCGTATCAACCACTAGAATCTCAGGCATGGCCATGTCCTGATAGCGTTGGGTGAGCTCTACC